>NZ_JBHTSA010000065.1:0-48465 GCF_042795405.1 Streptomyces sp. NPDC056480
GCCCCCACCCACCGACCGGCACACGCACGCGACGCCCGGCCGATGCCCGAAGCCCGGCGTGGACCCCGCCCCCGGACCGCCCTCCGAGAGTGTTTTCGCTCCTGGAGGTGGTGGGTCAAGGGTGGGCGCAGCCCATCGCGCAGCGACGGGACGAAGGAGCGCCCTTGACGCACCACCGGAAGGAGCGACTCTCGGAAAGAGGGCGGTCCCACCAGAAGCTCACTCGAAACGCCCGCCCCAAGGCCCCAAGACCCGCACCCTCCAGGACCCCAAGCCCACCACACCCACCACACCCATCACACCCCAACCGCCCCATCGATCCGCTCGCGGATCAGGTCTGCGTGGCCGTTGTGGCGGGCGTACTCCTCGATCATGTGGATGAGCACCCAGCGCAGCGAGACCGCTCCCCGCCACGAGTCGTGACCCTCGCCGTCGAGGTGCGGAGCCTCGGCCACGAAGGCTTCCGCGAAGGCGACTTCGGCCTCCCAGGCCTCCCAGGACTCCGCGACGATCTCGGGTTCCGGTCCTGAGCCGTCGAAGTCGCCCTCCGGGGCTTCGGCGGAGGAGAAGCGCAGCTCGACGTCCTGTCCTGCGAGCACGGACCGGAACCAGCGGCGTTCCACGTCCGCGAGGTGCCGTACGAGGCCCAGCAGGGACAGCGAGGACGGCGGCACGGACCGCGTGGCCACCTCCGCTCCCAGCCCCGAGCACTTCAGCTTCAACGTGGCCCTCTGGGCGTCCAGCATGGCCACCAGCATGGTCTTCTCGTCGCCGGTCGCAGGGCCGCCGAACCGGCGCTCGCTCTCGGCGCCGGTGAACAGTTCGATCCGTCGGTCGGGAATCTTCATACCCGCATCATGGTCTTCGGGCGCCCGCCCGATAACCCGTACGAGGCCGGAGCCGGCGTCAGCTCCAGAGCCGACCCGACACCCGACCGACTTCCTCAGGCCACCGCGTCCGCGATGTGAGGCGCGGCCTCCGCCAGCGACCGGAAGTGCCGGTGGGCCTCCGGGTGCGGAGCCTCGGTGTTGACCGTCCAGACCGTCATCCCGGCCGCCAGGCCCGAGCGGACGCCGGACGGCGCGTCCTCGATCACCAGGCAGTCCGCCGGGTCCGCTCCCAGCTTCTCCGCCGCGAGCAGGTACGGCACCGGGGACGGCTTTCCCTCGGCCACCGACGCCGCGTCCACGATCAGCCCCGGCATCGGAAGCCCGGTCCGCTCGAACCGTCCCCGCACCCGGTGCTCGTAGTTCGACGTGACGAGTGCCCATCGGTCCGCGGGCAGGGCGTTCAGCAGCTCCGCGGCCCCGTCGAAGGCCGCGTACGAGCCCGTCCGGACGTCCTCGTCCTCCAGCGCGTGCAGCAGGGCGAGGCACTCGTCCGGGTCCCGTCCCGGGACCACGGCCGCGAACGTCTCGACGGGCCGGGTCCGGAGCGCGACGGCGTACACCTCGTCCCCGTCGAGCCCGTACCGCGCGGCCCACTCGTGCCAGACGCGGCGCTGGTTGGCGACGGCGTCCATGAGGGTGCCGTCTACGTCGAAGAGAACGAACGTGCTGGTCATGCGCCCGATGCTAGGCGCCGGTCGTGCCGTCGACCAGCTCGCGCAGGATGTCCAGATGGCCGTTGTGCCGGGACGTCTCCTCCACGAGGTGGAGGACGATCCAGCGGAGGTCGACGTGCCGGCCGTCGCGGATGGGTCGCTCGGCCCGGGCGTCCAGGTCGTGCCCGGCGACGAGTTCGCGGTAGCGGGCGCTCTGTCCGGCGTACTCGTCGAGCAGCTGCGCGACGGGGAAGTCGACCGCGATGCGCATCTCGCGGTCGGGGTCCTCCTCGGTCCAGGGGCCCTTGTCGTCCTCGCCGAGGAAGACCACCTGGAACCAGTAGTACTCGACCCAGCGGAGGTGGTTGATCACTCCGCTCATGGTCATCAGGGGTGAGCCCGGCAGGGGCGCCGTGCGGGCGTTCTCCTCGGAGACGCCCTCGCACTTGGCTCGGGCGGTGTCGCGTGCGTAGTCGAGGAACGTGGCGAGCTGGGTGCGCTCGTCCCACGCGGGCGGAGTGTCGCTGAGTCTGGTCATCGCACGAAGGTTCGCCGATCACCGCGTTTCTGTCGACGTGTTTATCGGGTCCTCCCCGGCAGGCTGCCGGGGAGGACCCTCGTGGCACCGGGCCGGATGGCGGTGGGTCAGGACACCTTGTCGTAGGCGTTGTTCTCGTCGTCGCCCAGGACGCTGCTGGCGGTGCGGGCCTTGAAGGGGTACTTCCAGTCGCCCGTACCGGCGTAGAAGTACGAGGTGTTCCCCGTTCCGCGTGCGTACAGGTCGGGCGTGCCGTCGCCGTTGCCGTCACCGATGCCGACGAGGTCGGTGTAGGGGCCCCAGCCGTTGCCGATCGGTGTCCGCGTGGCGAAGGTGCCGTCGCCCTTGCCGAGGTACAGCCACAGCTTCCCGGCCTTGTCGCGGGCGACGAGGTCGCCCGCCGGGTTGCCGCCGATGTTGCCGGTGGCGGTGATCTGGTCGTAGACCTCCCAGCCGTGGCCGACCTTCTTGCGCGGGTTGTACAACGTGGGGCGGGTGGTGCTCGACGGGTACAGGTAGAGGTCGCCGGTCTTGTCGACGGCGACGAGGTCGGGCTTGCCGTCGCCGTTGAGGTCGCTGCCGCCGGTCAGCTCGGTGTACGTGTTCCAGCCGCCGCCGATCCTCGTCCGGGGAGGGAACGTCACGTTGAATCCGACTCCGGCGCCGTCGTAGATCCACAGGACGCCGTCCCGGTCGCGGGCGACGAAGTCGCCGCCGGCTCCTCCGATGTTGCCGATGGACTCGATCCGGTCGTAGACGTGCCAGCTGTACCCGGCCGGGTCGCGCGGGCCCGTGGCGACGAGGGTCTTCCCGGCCGCGTCGTACGCGGTGTCGATCTGCCACAGCAGACCCTCGCTGTCCCGGGCGATCAGGTCCGGGGTGCGGTTCTCGCTCAGGTCGTGCGGGTCGCTCGTGCGCTTGGCGTAGAACTCGCCCTTGGCCTCGAGGGCCGGCCCGATGCCGTTCTGCGGGACGGCGCGGAACGACCAGTCGTAGTGGCCGCTGTTGGCCAGCCTGCCCAGCTTCGAGGACTGCGCGATCTCGGCCCAGGTGAGGCCGAAGGTCTGGTCGTCGTAGTAGTAGGCGCCGGCGGACTCGCGGTAGACGTGCATCTTGAGCGAGAAGGTCTCGCCGGTCCGGCGGTGGGTCAGCTTGAGGTACACGTCGGCGTTGACCCGGGACATCCGCCACTTCAGATGGATCTTGGACGGGTCCCCGTCGAGGTCGAGGTGCCGGAACTGGTCCCCCAGGTAGGTCAGCCTGGTCGGCTGCCCGGTGGTGGCGACCAGCTCGGCGGCCGGCCTCCCGTCCGCGCCGGCCGCGATCCTGTAGAGGCCCTCGCCCTTCTCGACGGTGCCGCCGAAGGCGAGCAGCGTGCCGTCCGGGGCGGCCACGGTGTGGGTCATGTGGTCGAGGAGCGGGATCGTTTCCTCGGAGGTCAGGGACCTGGCCGTGAAGGTCTGCAGCGGAGGGACGGCGGTGGTTCCCTCGTCGTCGAGCCCGGTCGGGGTTCCGTAGGTGACCCACGAGCCGACCAGGCCGACGTTCGTCCCCGCGGTCCCGCCCTCGCCCACGGGGATGCGCCGCACCGTCCCGGAGCCCAGGTCGGCGATCACCAGCTTCACGGTGCGGTCGCCGGACTCGGGCCAGGCGGCATGGGCGGCCGAGAGTGCGGAGGTGTCGCCGGCGTAGCGGCTCTCCATGACGTCGTACGCCGGGCCCGTGACCGCCGCCGTCGCCAGGTCCACCGTGACCAGGTACCGCGAGATGTCGGTTCCGGAGTGCACGGCGTAGTTGACCAGCGCGGTCCCGGGGCGCGAGGCCGCGACGGTGCCGACGATCGCGCCCTCGGGAAGACCCGTCACCCTGCGGGCGGACTGCCCGTCGCCGGTCGCGTCGAGCAACAGCAGCTCGTCGACGCCGTCCGCGCCGGTCCCCCTGGCGAGCAGCGTGGAGCCGACGAGCCCCGCGAACCGGTGGTCCGCGCCGAGCTTCGTGAAGTCGATGTCCACGGGTGCGGCGCCGGTGCTCAGGTTGCGCAGGGTGATGTGCTGGGACGTGCCGTTGTACCGGCCCTCCTCGGACGTCATGAGGATGTCGGAGGAGCCCGAGACGTAGACCTCGGCGCGGGTCTTCCGGGTCGCGGGCAGCACCGTCGAGGTGCCGTCCGCGAACGTCGTCCAGCGGAGTTCCGGATTCTCGTCGGTGCCGTTCCGCGTCAGGTATCCGGTCGTCCCGGCGCCGAGCAGGGCGCCGCCCGCGTACGCGAGGGGTGTGGTGGTGGCGTCGGCGGCCTTCGCCACGACGGCCGTCGCGGGCGCGGCACTCGCCGGGGCGGCGAGTGCGCCGGCGCCGAGGGTGACGGCGAGGACGGTGGTGATCGCGACGGAGACGTGACGGCGCGACGTACGTGCTGAACTCAAGGAAGTGCCCCCCATGGCAATGGAACGGCGCGCGACCGTGCGCGCGCCGTTCGATGAGACTCGCGAGGGGGCCAAGGGGTTGTACGGGTTCACGAGGTCAAGGGATCGCGAGAGCAGGGCTCGTGAGGGGAGGGGTTCACGAGGAAGGCGGGACCGGTGAGTTCGAGCCCCGTGACGGGGGGAGTCAGCCGCGCTCCACCACACCGCGTACGTACGCCGCCTGCCCCGCGTGCTGGAGGTCCTCCGCGATCACCGACACCAGGCGCACTCCGAGAGTGACCGGCGGGTCCCACGCGGCGTCGACGACCCGGTCGAGGTCCGCGTTGGTCACCGGCCGCACCAGGTCGAGGCTCCGTGCGTGCACCGCGTCGTAGTAGCCGAGCAGCAGCTCCGCCGGGACGCGCACCTTGCCCACCTGCGCGCTCGTCTGGCCGTACCCGGTCGCCTGCTTCCCGAAGGGCAGCCCGAAGCGGTCCCGCCAGCCGTCCGTGTCCCACAGCTGGTCGGTGCCGAAGGCACCCGCGAGGTGATCGTCCTGGATCCGGGTGAGGTGCCAGACGAGCCAGGCGATCGAGTTGGCGTCCGGATCGATCCGGGCGGCGAGCCGGTCCTCGGTGAGGCCCTCCACGGCCTCGTGGACGGCCTCCTGGATCCGGCCGAACGAGTCGAGCAGCAGACCGGCGCTGTTCAGGTGGGACATGAGGGGCTCCTCTCGACGACGAGCGAGCAGGGGGTGCGAGCCGGCCGGGGTGACGCGCCGGCCGGGGTTACGAGCTCCGCTCCGCGCGCCACCGTTCGACCGTCGCCTCGACGTCGAAGGGCTTGAGGTTCAGCGGCGGGCCGGCCGGCGGGCGGAGCAGCGCCTCGGCGATCCTGGTGTTGATCTCGCCGAGGATCCGGCGGACCTGGCTTTCGGAGACGGCCGCGGCCACCGCCTCCTCCGCGTCCTCCGCGGCCTTGCGCAGGGCCAGCGACGGGGGGAGCACGGACGCGCCCTCGCGGTGCATCTTTCCCTTGATCCACCACAGCTCGTCGTACGGGGCCGAGTCGTCGGGGAGCGGCTTCCCGAACCCCGACAGGCTGCTGAACTCACCACGCTCCGACGCCTCGCGGATCTGCTTGTCCACGAACGACTCGAAGCTGACTCCGGGCGGCTTGCGTTCGGTCATGTGTCCAGACTACGTAAGTCCCGTGGCGCGGGTGTGGTCTTCGCGGTCTACTGCGCGACGTGATCTTCCGGCACGCTGTGGTCCGTTCCCCGGGGGTCAACGCGCGTCGACCCCTGTCCCCAGGCCACCGACCCCCACGTACCGGAGGACGCATGCGTGCCCGGATCACCCCCCTCGGCACCCTGCTCGCGCTCGTCGCGGGCCTGCTCACCGCGCTCGTCACCACCACGCCCGCCCAGGCGGCGCCGCTCTTCAAGGCGCCCTTCCCCTGCGGCCAGACCTGGACGTACAGCCACCACTCGGCCGAGGTCCGCCAGGCCCTCGACTTCATCCGGTCCGACGGCGGTACGACCGCCGGCACCCCCGTCCTGGCCTCGGCGTCCGGGACCGCGTACCGCTACTCCCAGCCGTCCGGCGCCGGCAACTACATCGTGGTCGACCACGGTGGCGGCTGGAAGACGTACTACTTCCACCTGAACGCGTACACGGTGGCGAACGGCGCCGCTGTCTCCCAGGGCCAGCAGATCGGCACCACCGGCAGCACCGGCAACAGCTCCGGCGCCCACATCCACTACGAGCAGCTCTACAACGGCGTCGGCCAGTCGATCGTGATCAACGGCGCCTCGCTCGCGCCCTACCCCGGCTCGTACGGCTCCAAGTCCCTGACCAGCGACAACGGCTGCTCGGGCGGGGGAGGCGGGAAGTACTGGGTCGACACCTTCGCCAATGCCACGGGCTACGCCCAGGCCGACACGACCGCACCCCAGGGCGTCCTGAACCAGGGCACGAACTACGTCTACTGCAAGGTCTGGGGCCAGGAGATCCGGGACTCCGCCGGGAACTACAACCACTGGTGGCTCAAGACCGACCTCGACACCGTGTACGCAGGGAAGAACGGGCGCGGGGCGTACGTCTCCGCCTACTACCTGTCCCGCTGGGGCAACGACGAGGCCCGCGACAACAACGGAGCCGTGATCCCGAACTGCTGAGCGCCGGAAAGGGCCCGAGCCACGAGGAGCCCGGAGCGCCCTGACGGGCGGGAAAGGGCTCAAGGGCCCGAAAGGATCAAAGGGCCCCGAAAGGGCAGGAGCCCCGCTCGTGCCCGAAGGCACGGAGCGGGGCTCCTTGGGTACTGCTCTAGTCGTGCGTGTTCGCCGACCCAGGCCCTTAGGCCGGGGAGACGTTCTCCGCCTGCGGGCCCTTCGGGCCCTGCGTGACGTCGAAGGTCACGAGCTGGTTCTCCTCGAGCGAACGGAAGCCGTTCGCGTTGATCGCGGAGTAGTGGACGAAGACATCCGGGCCGCCGCCGTCCTGGGCGATGAAGCCGAAGCCCTTTTCAGCGTTGAACCACTTCACGGTTCCGGTAGCCATGAGCCCTCCTATGGGCCAAAGGGTCGCCCTGCTCCAGAACCTGCAAACAAGTCTGAAAACTACAAAAGCCTGCGGGTCACATGCTCCGCAGGCTCTGTACTGCAAGGGAAACCAAACTGCAACTTGCGTTGAGCGTAGCACGCAGGTCGCCCAGGACGGTAGAGGGAAAGATCACGTCACTCGCATGTTTGATCTCGCTCCGTGTGCTGACGCGTGTGCCCCGGCGATGCCCACGGTACGAGACGGGTCTAGCCTCACGATGTGGACAATGCAACCGACGACCAGCAGCGCAGCCGGCCCCGCGTCGGGCACATCCAGTTCCTGAACTGCCTCCCCCTCTACTGGGGCCTGGCCAGGACCGGAACGCTCCTCGACCTCGAGCTGACCAAGGACACCCCCGAGAAGCTCAGCGAGCGGCTCGTCCGGGGCGATCTGGACATCGGCCCCATCACCCTCGTCGAGTACCTCCGCAACGCGTCGGACCTGGTCGCGCTCCCCGACATCGCCGTCGGCTGCGACGGGCCCGTCATGTCCTGCGTGATCGTCTCGCAGCGGCCCCTGGAGGAGCTGGACGGGGCGCGCGTCGCGCTCGGCTCCACGTCCCGTACCTCCGTACGCCTCGCCCAGCTGCTCCTCGCCGAGCAGTACGGGGTGGCGCCGGACTACTACACCTGCCCGCCTGACCTGGGCGTGATGATGCAGGAGGCCGAGGCGGCCGTCCTCATCGGCGACGCCGCGCTCCGCGCCTCGCTGCACGACGCGCCCCGGCTCGGCCTCCAGGTCCACGACCTCGGGCTCATGTGGAAGGACTGGACGGGCCTCCCGTTCGTCTTCGCCGTGTGGGCGGCGCGCAAGGACTTCCTGGCGCGCGAGCCGGAGACCGTCCACGAGGTGCACCAGGCGTTCCTGGCCTCCCGGGACCTGTCCCTCGAGGGGGTCGCCAAGGTCGCCGAGCAGGCCGCCCGCTGGGAGACCTTCGACGCCGAGCTCCTGGAGCGGTACTTCCGTACGCTCGACTTCCGCTTCGGTCCCGAGCAGCTCGCCGGGGTCCGTGAGTTCGCCCGCCGCACCGGCGCCACGACCGGCTTCCCGTCGGACGTCACCGTGGAACTGCTTCGGCCGGCGCGGGATTAGCGGGGCGCGCGCGTTCCGGGTTCCCGATTCGGCTTCCCGGAATTCGCCGTCGCGTCTCCGTTCGGTAATTCACCCCTTTATCCATGTCCGGACCGTCCGTATTACCGTCCCGCCCCCGCACGCCACCCGACGGAAGCCGTGAGGAGCGCTGGCGTAGGCTGGTTCGGTCGACAGAACCCCTCCGAAAGGGACACACCCGGTGACCGAGAAGGCCGAACTCCAGTCTGTTCTCGACCGCGCTGCCGCGGGTGGCCGGATCACCCCCGAGGAGGCGCTCGACCTCTACCGCTCGGCGCCCCTGCACGCGCTCGGCTCCGCCGCCGACGCCGTGCGCCGCCGCCGGTACGCGGGGACCGAGCACATCGCGACGTACATCATCGAGCGGAACATCAACTACACGAACGTCTGCGTGACGGCGTGCAAGTTCTGCGCCTTCTACGCGGCCCCCAAGGACACGAAGAAGGGGTGGAGCCGCGACCTCGACGACATCCTGCGCCGCTGCGCGGAGACCGTGGAGCTCGGCGGCACCCAGATCATGTTCCAGGGCGGCCACCACCCGGACTACGGCGTCGAGTACTACGAGAAGCACTTCGCCGCCATCAAGGCCGAGTTCCCGCAGCTGGTCATCCACTCCCTCGGCGCGTCCGAGGTCGAGCACATGGCCCGGATCAGCGGGGTCTCCGTCGAGGAGGCCATCACCCGCATCCACGCGGCGGGCCTCGACTCCTTCGCGGGCGCCGGCGCGGAGCTCCTGCCGGAGCGGCCGCGCAAGGCCATCGCCCCGCTCAAGGAGAGCGGCGAGCGCTGGCTGGAGATCATGGAGATCGCGCACGGCCTCGGCGTCGAGTCGACGTCCACCATGCTGATGGGCACCGGCGAGACCAACGCCGAGCGGATCGAGCACCTGCGGATGATCCGTGACGTGCAGGACCGGACGGGCGGCTTCCGGGCCTTCATCCCGTACACGTACCAGCCCGAGAACAACCACCTCAAGGGCCGCACGCAGGCCACGCTCCTCGAGTACCTGCGCATGATCGCCATCGGCCGGCTGTTCCTCGACAACGTCGCCCACATCCAGGGCTCGTGGCTCACCACGGGCAAGGAGATCGGCCAGCTCACCCTGCACTACGGCGCGGACGACCTCGGCTCGATCATGCTGGAGGAGAACGTCGTCTCCTCGGCCGGCGCCAAGCACCGCTCCAACCTGCGCGAGATGATCGACATGATCCGTACGGCGGACCGCGTCCCGGCGCAGCGCACGACGACGTACGAGCACATCGTCGTCCACGACGACCCGGCGAACGACCCGGTCGACGAGCGCGTCGCCTCCCACATCTCGTCCACGGCGATCGAGGGCGGCACGGCACACCCCGAGCTGAAGCTCCTCGACGCCAACTGACGCGCCCGTGCTGACCATCCACGTCGCCGAGGCGTCGCCCGAGACCGCCGTCCTCGTCGACGGCGACCGCATCGCCGCCGTCGGCCCGTTCGACGACCTGGCCGCCGTCCGGCCCGAGGCCCGGGTGCGGCGGTGGCCCGGCGTCCTCACCCCCGGACTCCTCAACCCGTTCGGCCCCGAACTGCTCGAAGGCATGTACCACCCCGACCCCCGTGAGGCCGAGGGGTTCGGCACCGAGCCGATCACCGGCGAGCGGGCGCAGCGGATCTTCCGGGCCGACCCGTCCCGCCGGGGCGCCTCCGCACGCCGCGGCGTGCAGCGGCTCCTCGCCCACGGGACGGTGGCCGTCGCCGGCGAACTGCGCGACCGGGCCGCGGTGGACGCCGTACGCCGGGCCGGTCTCGCCGTCGGCCGCCGCCCGGAGAAGCTCCCGGGCGGGCCGTCGTTCTCCCCCGTGCCGCTGGTGCTGCTGCCGGCCCTGGCACCGGGATCCCCGGCCCGCTTCGCCGTCTTCGACGTCCCGGACCGGGCGTCCCTGGCCCGCCTCGGCGCGTCCACCTGCGTCGCCACCGTCATCGGCGGGCGGCTGGTGTTCCGGGCCCGCTGAGCGGCGACGCGGATCAGCCGGCCGGGATCGCGGGCGGCGCCTCCTTCTCGACCGGGTTCTCGTCCGCGTCCCGCACCAGGTCGAGGAAGCGCGGGTCCCGGTCGACGGCCGGCAGCTGTCGCGGTGTCCCCGCTCCGGCCGCCGGCCGGGCCCCGCTCCGCTCGCCGCTCCGGCCGCCGGTCCGGGCCCCGCTTCGGTCGGTGCCGCCATCCCACCCCTGCCTTCCCGCCATCCCACCCCTGCCTTCCCGCCGGCCTGCGCCGGCCGCTGTCATGCACTCGCCCATCCTTGAGAGCGACCGGGTCCGAAAGGCCGAAGCGGTACGAAGACGGATTCCGGCGGCTGCCACAATGGCCGGGTGACCCGAGCCTCCCTGGACAAGCAGCCGCACGAAGTCGCCTCGATGTTCGACGACGTGGCGGCGAACTACGACCTCACGAACGACGTGCTCTCCCTGGGCCAGGACCGGCGCTGGCGCAAGGAGGTCGCGAAGGCGGTCGACGCGCGCCCCGCGCAGAAGGTCCTGGACCTGGCCGCCGGCACGGCCACCTCCTCGCAGCCCTTCGCCCGCGCGGGCGCGTACGTCGTGCCCTGCGACTTCTCGCTCGGGATGCTCCGGGTCGGCAAGAAGAACCACCCGTGGATGCCGTTCACGGCCGGTGACGGCACGAAGCTGCCGTTCCGCGACGACGTGTTCGACGCCGTCACCATCTCCTTCGGCCTGCGGAACATCCAGGACACCGAGCAGGCGCTGCGCGAGATGTACCGCGTGACGAAGCCCGGGGGCCGGGTCGTCATCAGCGAGTTCTCGCACGCCACCTGGGCGCCGTTCCGCACGGTGTACGAGGAGTACCTGATGCGCGCGCTGCCGCCGGTGGCCCGCGCGGTCTCCTCGAACCCGGACGCTTACGTGTACCTGGC
Source organism: Streptomyces sp. NPDC056480 (assembly GCF_042795405.1). NCBI lineage: Bacteria > Bacillati > Actinomycetota > Actinomycetes > Kitasatosporales > Streptomycetaceae > Streptomyces > Streptomyces sp. NPDC056480. Next base: position 11,106 of record NZ_JBHTSA010000065.1, read on the forward strand.
CGAGTCGATCCGCTCCTGGCCCGACCAGCCGACCCTGGCGGGCATGCTCCGGAAGGCCGGCTGGTCGCAGGTCGCGTGGCGGAACCTGACCGGTGGCATCGTCGCCCTCCACCGGGGTTTCAAGGCCTGAGGGCGTACCGGCGGTTACCTGGCGTACATGCCGTAGCCGCTGATCCCCGCGTACACGGAGTCGGCCACGTGCCGGTGCACGTACACGCCGTTCACCCGGTCCGTCGGCGGGGTGTGCGTCCTGGTGCCCGTCATCAGGGTCGCCGAGCCGCCGCCGTCCAGGTTGAGCGCGTCGATCAGCCCGAGCTCCTCGGAGCCCAGGAGCTCGGCGAAGGTCCTCAGGGTCGCTCCGTCCTCGTGGGTGGTGGTGTTCGTCGCCTGGACCTGCCCGGTCAGGGTGGCGAGCACCGGCCGGCCGTGGACGTCGGTGCCGAGGGCGACCCGGGAGTCGGTGCAGTTCTCGGTGCCGGGTTCCTTGCCCGGGCCCGACTGGTTGCAGGTGTCGGGAAGTTCGACGGGGACGTCGCCGTCACGGAGGACCTGGTGGAAGGAGCCGACGACGTCGACCGACGGGTCCAGCGGGATCTCCCGGTCGAGCCGTGTGTCGGTGAGCTTCTGGCCGACCGTCAGGGTGCTGCCGGGGGTGGCATGGGTGCGCAGCCACGCGGCGCCCTGGCCGACGCCCTGCAGGATGCGGCCGCCGGCCGGCACCTTGACCTGTGCGGCGGCGCCTCCGCCGCCGCGGCCCTCGTGGGCGGCCGTCACCTTGTCCGTGGAGTCGAGGACGACCTCGAAGCCGGGGTCGTCCTCGGTGGCGACGGTGGGGTCGAGGCCGGGCTTGGGGATCGGGAACCGGTAGTCGTCGGTGAACAGGACGATCTCGTCGGGGTCGGTGTAGACGCCTCTCTGCTTGGAGACGTCCTCGGGGACGAGCCTGTCCTCGCCGTCGCGGGCGCAGCCGCGGGCGCGGCCCGGGTCCCGGTTGATGTCGTCGAGGCGCTCGGTGGCTCCGTCGGAGGAGGCGAGCCGGAGGTCCGTGCGGAGCGTGGTGATGTACGGGACGCCGTACTGGATCACGGCGCCCGAGGTGCCCTTGCCGTCCCGCCGCCAGCAGCTGGAGCTGTGCAGGACGCCGTCGGTGACCGAGACGCCCACGTGCTGGAGGGTGGTGGGCTCGGCGTCGGCGGGCAGGACGTGGGAGGGGTGCTTCCTCTCCGACTTGAACAGGCCGCCGTTGACGCCGGCCACGGGGTGCCTGGCGGGCACCGAGCTGACTCCGGCGAGCTGTTCGGCGGTTGTCTCGGCCAGGCCGTCGGCCGTGCCGATCGTGCTCGCCAGGCCTACGGGGGCGGTGTTCGGGTCGATCTCGACGATCTGGAGGACGCGGCCGGCGGTGCGGTTGTCCGGTTCGTCCTCGATCCAGGTGGTGCGGGTGACGCCGGGGACGGTCCGGTCGACGTCCTTCTTGATCCAGTTCGCGGCGAGTGGGCTCGTCCCCTTCTCCACGGCGGGGGAGGCGGTGGCCGAGGTGGTCAGGGCGAGGGCCGCGACGAGGGCGGCGGCGACGGCGAGAGCCGGGCGCGGGGGCGTGGTCACTGGCACTCCGAGGTTCCGTTGACGAGCTCGTGGGAGCGGAAGGCGCGCGCGAGGGAGGAGGGGAGGGTGATGCTGTCGCCGCGGAGGACGACGTACGCGCCGTACGCCTGGGTGCCCTCGGTCCAGGTGCCGGTGTAGTCGGGCTCGAGGTAGAAGCACAGGTGCCTGCCGGTCCGGTTCCAGACGGACTCGGGGGCGGTCTCGGCGCCGTAGCTGTTGCCGAGGTTCTGTGTGGCGGGGTCGACGGCCGGGACGTGGACGGTCATCGCGCCGCGTCCGTTGCGCTCGGCGAAGGTGCAGACCTTGCCGTTCTCGCAGCGCTCGTAGCCGGTGAAGCACAGGGCGCGGGTGGGCACGAGCTTGTACGAGGCGACGATCCAGCGGGTGCCGCCGGTGACGTACTCGTCGTCGTTGCCCGGCTTGACGGTCTGGAGGGAGCCGCCGTACCGGCCCTTGCCGTAGACGCAGGCCCACATGCGGGTGTTGTTCTGCACGGACAGGGCGGTGCCGGTGTACTGCTCGTCCTTGCCGCCCTCGGCGACGTCCAGGCGGGTGCCGGTGCCGCCGGAGCCGTCGTAGAGGCAGAGCACGCCCTGGCCGCAGTCCTCGAAGGGGACGGGGTCGGCGTTCGCGGGCAGGATGAGGAACGCCGAACAGATGAGGGCGAGGACGGCTGTGATCAGCGAGCCCCGCCGTATGCCGGTCGTACGAATGGTGGTCACGACCGGCGATCATGACACCGTCGCACGGATGTACGAATTCCGGTTCGGTTCCGTCTCGCCGAGCGGTCCTCAGCACGCCTTCGGGTGGCCCTCCGGACGGTCCGCGACCCGCCCCCATAGACTGCCCCGGTACGTCCGTACCGCCTCCTACCGTCGAGTCTCCGGGAGAATCCGCCGTGACCGAGCAGCCCCTCTCCGAGCACAGCGCAGATGTGATCGTCGTCGGGGCGGGCCCGGCCGGCTCGACCACCGCGTACTACCTCGCCAAGGCCGGACTGGACGTCCTCCTCCTGGAGAAGACCGCGTTCCCCCGCGAGAAGGTCTGCGGCGACGGCCTCACCCCCCGCGCCACCAAGCAGCTCGTCTCCATGGGCATCGACATCTCCGAAGAGGCCGGCTGGCTGCGGAACAAGGGCCTGCGGATCATCGGCGGCGGCGTCCGCCTGGAGCTCGACTGGCCGGAACTCGCCTCGTACCCGGACTACGGACTCGTCCGCAAGCGCGACGACTTCGACGAGCAGCTCGCCCGCCAGGCCCAGAAGGCCGGCGCGCGCCTCTACGAGCGCTGCAACGTCGGCGCCCCGATCATCGACGACCGTACCGGCCGGATCACCGGCGTCCACGCCAAGCTCGGCGAGGAGAAGCGCGAGGTCACCTTCCACGCCCCGCTCGTCGTCGCCGCCGACGGCAACTCCACCCGGATCTCCCTGGCGATGGGCCTGCACCGGCGCGAGGACCGCCCGATGGGCGTCGCGGTCCGCACGTACTTCACCTCGCCCCGGCACGACGACGACTACCTGGAGTCCTGGCTGGAGCTGTGGGACCGGCGCGGCGCGCAGGACCGGCTCCTGCCCGGCTACGGCTGGATCTTCGGCATGGGCGACGGCACGTCCAACGTCGGCCTCGGCATCCTCAACTCCTCCAAGGCCTTCCGCGAGCTGGACTGGCGCGAGGTCCTCAAGGCCTGGTGCGCCTCGATGCCGGAGGACTGGGGCTTCACCCCGGACAACATGACGATGCCGATCCGCGGCGCCGCCCTCCCGATGGCCTTCAACCGCCAGCCGCACTACACCAAGGGCCTGCTGCTCGTCGGCGACGCCGGCGGTCTCGTCAACCCGTTCAACGGCGAGGGCATCGCGTACGCCATGGAGTCCGGCCAGATCGCCGCCGACGTCATCGTCCAGGCCCACGCCCGCGCGACCCCCGCCCAGCGCGAACTCGCCCTGCAGAACTACCCCCAGGTCCTCAAGGACACCTACGGCGGCTACTACACGCTCGGCCGCGCCTTCGTGAAGCTCATCGGCAACCCCAAGGTCATGAAGATCGCGACCCAGCGCGGCCTGACCCACCCGCTGCTCATGAAGTTCACGCTGAAGATGCTCGCGAACCTGACCGACCCGTCGGGCGGCGACGCCATGGACCGCATCATCAACGGACTCTCGAAGGTGGCCCCGAAGGCCTGAACGCCTGCCGGTAGCCGGACGGGGACACCCCGACGGCACGGGTGAAGTGGCGGCGCAGATTGGCCGCGGAGCCAAGACCGCTGTGGTCGCCGACCAGCTCCACGGGCAGGTCGGTGGACTCGAGCAGGGTCTGGGCGCGGGCCACCCGCTGCTGGAGCAGCCACTGCAGCGGGGTGGTGCCGTACTCCTCGCGCACCCGCCGGTGGAAGGTGCGCGGGCTCATCCGGGCCCGCCGGGCCAGGTCCTCCACGGTCAGCGGCTCGGCGAGGTGCGCGGTCGCCCACTGCAGCACCGGCGCGAGGCTGTCGTCGTCGCTCGGCGGCAGCGGCGCCTCGATGAACTGGGCCTGGCCGCCGGGACGGTGGGCCGGGACGACGAGGCGACGGGCCAGCTGACCGGCGACGGTCGCCCCGAGGTCGGTGCGCACCAGATGCAGGCAGAGGTCGAGCGCGGCGGTGGCCCCGGCGCTGGTCAGGACGGACCCCTCGTCCGTGTAGAGGACCGAGTCGTCCACGATCACCTCGGGGTGGCGGGCGGCCAGTTGCGCGCTGTGCTGCCAGTGCGCGGTGGCCCGGCGGCCGTCGAGGACGCCGGCCGCGGCGAGCGCGAAGGCACCGGTGCACAGCGACACCATCCGGGCGCCGGACGCGGCGGCCGCGCGCAGCGCCTCGACCAGCTCGGCCGGCACCTCCTCGCCGTCCTCCACGACCGCGTCGGGCACGGACGGCACGATGGCGGTGTCCGCGCCCACGAGTCCGTCGAGACCGTGGTCGGTCCGCACGGAGAAGACGCCGCCCTCGCCGGAGTCACCGCACAGCCGCAGCCGGTACCAGGGGTCGGCGAGGTCCGGATGCGGGATGCCGAAGACCCCCAACGCCAGGGAGAGTTCGTACAGCTCCCACAACGACGTTCCGATCCGCCGGTCCGGTACGACGGCGATGGCGACGACCCCTGCGTTCATGCTGTCGACCGTACGGCAGGAATCGTGCGGTCATCGTCGGTCCTGCCACTGTCGTCCGGATTCCGCCGTTGAGAGCGTGGATTCCATGAACGCACAGAACACCACCGCGCGGAACGCCGACGCACAGAGCATCACGGTCATCGGTCTCGGCCAGATGGGGTCCGCCCTCGCCGACGCCTTCCTCGCCGCCGGCCACCGCACCACCGTCTGGAACCGCACCCCCGGGAAGGCCGACGCCCTCGTCGCCCGGGGCGCCGTCCGCGCCGCCTCCGTCGCCGATGCCGTCACCGCGAGCGAGCTCGTCGTGGTCTGCGTCCTCGACTACCCGGCCGTCCGCGGACTCCTCGCCCCCGTCACCGAGTCGCTGCGCGGCCGGGTCCTGGTCAACCTCACCTCCGGTTCGCCGGAGCAGGCCCGTGCGGAGGCGGAGTGGGCCGCCGAGCAGGGCATCGGCTACCTCGACGGCGCCGTCATGACGACCCCGCCGGGGGTCGGCGACAGCGCCAACATGTTCCTCTACTCGGGCTCGCCCGAGCTGCTGGCCGCGCACCGCGCGACGCTCGCCGTCCTCGGCGACCCGGTGGACCTCGGCCCGGACGCGGGGCTCGCCTCGCTCTACGACGCGGGGCTGCTCGGCCTCATGTGGTCCGTCTTCGGCGGCTGGCTGCACGCGACGGCCCTCGCGGGCGCGGACGGGGTGCCGGCCCGGGACTTCACGGCGGTGGCCACCCGCTGGCTGAAGACGGTCTCCTGGTTCATGACGACGTACGCCGAGCAGATCGACGAGGGGAAGTACCCGGGTGACGACGCCACGATCGACGTCCAGGTGGCGACGATCGGGCACCTGCTGCACGCGGCGGAGGCACGGGGCGTGGACAACCGGCTGCCGGAACTGCACCTGGAGCTGATGCGCGCGGCGGTCGAGGCGGGTCACGGAGGGGACAGTTACGCCCGGATCATTGAAAACTTCCGCAAGTAGGGCGTACGAGCCAGATCGGGACTGAACAGGGAAAAGCCGTCACTCCCCCGAGGAGTGACGGCTTCTCGTGTGCTGCGTGGTGCGGATCGCTCAGAGGAGACGGACCGCGCCGGAGGGCATGTCCCAGTCCAGGGAGCGCTCGACGACACCGGTCGACGAGTTCTGCGCGCCGACGTAGTTGCCGCCGCCCACGTAGATCGCGACGTGGTACGAGCCGCTGCGGCTGCCCCAGTACAGGATGTCGCCCGGCTGCAGGTTGCTCAGGGAGACGGAGGTGCCCATGCTCGACTGGTCGTACGAGATGCGGGGCAGGTCGATGCCGGCCTGGCGGTAGGCGGCCTGGACGAGGCCGGAGCAGTCCCAGGAGTTGGGGCCGGTACCGCCGGTGACGTACGAGTCGCCGACCTGGGCGCGGGCGAAGGCCACGATCGCGGCGGCGGAGCCGGAGGGGGCCTGCGTCTGGCTCTCGCCGGAACCGGTCGAGGAGCCGGAGTCCGAGGAGTCGTCGCTCGCCGACGTGGAGGTGAGCCGGGTGCGCTCACTGGTGCGGGAGGCGCGCTCCTGGGCTTCCTTGCGCTCCTGCTCGGCCTTGGCCTCGGCCTCGGCCTTGAGGCGGGCCTTCTCGGCCTTCTCGGCGGCGGCCTTGCGGTCGGCCTCGGCCTTGGCCGTCTTGGCCTCCTTGGCGGCCTTCTGCAGCGCCAGGTTCTCCTGCGTCTGGAGGCTCTGGTCGAGCGCCTCCTGCTGGGAGGCCTCGGCGGAGGCGGCGACGGCGGAGGCGAGACCGGTGCCGGTCTCGAGCGAGCCCAGGGTGGGCATTTCGATGGTCTCGGTCACCGGCTCGGCATTCGCCGGCCCGGCAGCACCGGCCACCGCGATGGTGCCGAGGACGCCACCGGCAACTCCGGCTCGCAGCGCGAGCTTCGAGGCGCTGCGGCGGGGCTTCCGGTGGCTGGGTATGTGAGCGGTGTGGGACATGAGGACAACCGCTATCAGGGCTTCACGGTTCCCTTCAAGAAACGTGGGTTGCGCCACAGTTACGTTCGGAATCTCCTAATCCGCTTCTGTGGCGCCTTTATTGACGCCGTAACGGGCAAATCGGGCACAGTCCATCTGGCCCTTGATCACGGGTTTTCAATGAAACGCCCGAATTGCCCGACGCTTACCACCTCTTGACGCATGTGGCCAAGCCCCATGTTTTCGGAGGCTTCGAGGTGTGGCGCAGGTCACACTTCCGTCTCACGAACGCTCGTGAACGGACGCACGCGTCCACCGTCGTCCGTCGGACCCCCCGACCGGGCGACGGCCGGTTCCTTTATCACCCGGATGCGTCCATCACCAATTTGCCTGTAGTGACCATCACTTGATAGTGCGACACCCCCTCCGATCAGCGATTTCCGGTCCGGATGTCACATCTGGTGATCACCTGGGCGCTTCGCGCAACAAGATCACCGCTCATCCGACTTCATGATCCTTCGTCAGGTGGTGGAGATCACAAAGTCGTTGGTGTACCCCGTGTCGCAGATCACAGAGGGGCGGGCATAAGATGCGGGGCAGCCGGGCTTGTGAACTGCCTCACATGGGGGCGATCTTTCACGGTCCGGCCGTGCGGTCCAACGGTCAAGGACGACTGGAAGGAGCGAGGAGCGTGAATGCGTACGCGCCCGTCCTCGTGCTCGGCGCCCTGGGTGCGGGGTTTGCGATCTTCTCCGTGGTCATGGCCACGCTTATCGGGCCAAAGCGGTACAACAGGGCAAAGCTTGAGGCGTACGAGTGCGGCATCGAGCCGACACCCACTCCCGCCGGAGGCGGCCGCTTCCCGATCAAGTACTACCTGACGGCGATGCTCTTCATCGTCTTCGACATCGAGATCGTCTTCCTCTACCCCTGGGCGGTCACCTTCGACGCCCTGGGGCTTTTCGGGCTCGTGGAGATGCTGCTCTTCGTGCTCACCGTCTTCGTCGCCTACGCGTATGTGTGGCGTCGCGGCGGCCTGGAATGGGACTGAGGGGCTGAGGGGCACCTATGGGACTCGAAGAGAAACTCCCGAGCGGCTTTCTGCTGACGACGGTCGAACAGGCCGCGGGCTGGGTGCGCAAGGCGTCCGTGTTCCCCGCGACCTTCGGCCTCGCCTGCTGCGCCATCGAGATGATGACCACCGGAGCCGGCCGGTACGACCTGGCCCGCTTCGGCATGGAGGTCTTCCGCGGCTCACCGCGCCAGGCCGACCTGATGATCGTGGCCGGCCGGGTCAGCCAGAAGATGGCGCCGGTCCTGAGGCAGGTCTACGACCAGATGCCCAACCCCAAGTGGGTCATCTCCATGGGCGTCTGCGCCTCCTCGGGCGGCATGTTCAACAACTACGCGATCGTCCAGGGCGTCGACCACATCGTGCCGGTCGACATCTACCTGCCCGGCTGCCCGCCGCGGCCGGAGATGCTGCTCGACGCGATCCTCAAGCTCCACCAGAAGATCCAGGGCTCCAAGCTCGGCGTGAACGCCGAGGAGGCGGCCCGGGAGGCGGAGGAGGCGGCGCTCAAGGCGCTGCCGACGATTGAACTGAAGGGTCTGCTCCGGTGAGCGACGAGACACCCAACCCCGAGAAGGACCTCAGCGCGCAGAACCTGCCGGGGCAGCGCGGGGAGCACGGCGAGGAGGTCCGCGTCCAGCGCGGCATGTTCGGCGCCGACAAAGGCGGCGACACCTCCGGCTACGGCGGACTCGTCCGCTCGATCCGGCTCCCCGGCCCGGCCTCCCGCCCCTACGGCGGCTGGTTCGACGAGGTGGCCGACGAACTCGAGGGCGCACTCGAGGAGCAGGGCCTGCTCCCCGAGAACGCCATCGAGAGGACGGTCGTCGACCGGGACGAGCTCACCTTCCACGTCGAGCGGGAGCACCTCGTCCGCGTCGCCCGGACCCTCCGCGACGACCCGGCGCTCCGCTTCGAGCTCTGCACCGGCGTCTCGGGCGTCCACTACCCGGGCGACAAGGGCCGCGAGCTGCACGCCGTCTACCACCTGCGCTCGCTCACCCACGGCCGGCTGATCCGCCTGGAGACGTCCGCCCCGGACACCGACCCGCACCTGCCGTCGCTCGTCGCGGTCTACCCGACGAACGACTGGCACGAGCGCGAGACGTACGACTTCTTCGGCATCGTCTTCGACGGCCACCCCGCCCTCACCCGGATCATGATGCCGGACGACTGGCAGGGGCACCCGCAGCGCAAGGACTACCCCCTCGGCGGCATCGCCATCGAGTACAAGGGCGCCCAGATCCCGGCTCCGGACCAGCGGAGGTCGTACAGCTGATGTCCACGTCCCACGCGTCTCCCCGAGAGACCACAGAAGGCACCGTCTACACGGTGACCGGCGGCGACTGGGAAGAGGTCGTCCAGTCGGCGGCCAAGGCCGACGACGAGCGCATCATCGTCAACATGGGCCCCCAGCACCCGTCCACCCACGGCGTGCTCCGGCTCATCCTGGAGATCGACGGCGAGACCGTCACCGAGGCCCGCTGCGGCATCGGCTACCTCCACACCGGCATCGAGAAGAACCTCGAGTACCGGACCTGGACGCAGGGCACCACCTTCGTCACGCGCATGGACTACCTCACCTCGTTCTACAACGAGACGGCGTACTGCCTGGGCGTGGAGAAGCTGCTCGGCATCACCGACCAGATCCCGGACCGGGCCAGCGTCATCCGCGTCCTGCTGATGGAGCTCAACCGGCTCTCCTCCCACCTGGTGTGCATCGCCACCGGCGGCATGGAGCTCGGCGCCACCACGATCATGATCTACGGCTTCCGGGACCGAGAGATGATCCTGGACCTGTACGAGCTGATCACCGGCCTGCGCATGAACCACGCGTTCATCCGCCCCGGCGGCCTCGCCCAGGACCTGCCGCCCGGTGCCGTCGACGCCGTGCGCGAGTTCGTGAAGACCATGAAGAAGAACCTGCCGGAGTACGACAAGCTCGCCACCGGCAACCCCATCTTCAAGGCCCGCATGCAGGACGTCGGCTACCTCGACCTCACCGGCTGCATGGCGCTCGGTGCCACCGGACCGATCCTGCGCTCGGCGGGCCTCCCGCACGACCTGCGCAAGACCGACCCGTACTGCGGCTACGAGGACTACGACTTCGAGGTCCCCACCGCCGACACCTGCGACTCCTACGGACGCTTCCTCGTCCGCCTGGAGGAGATGCGGCAGTCCCTCCGGATCGTCGAGCAGTGCCTCGACCGTCTGGAGCCGGGCGACGTCATGGTCGGCGACAAGAAGATCGCCTGGCCCGCGCAGCTCGCGCTCGGCGCCGACGGCCTCGGCAACTCGATGGACCACATCGCGAAGATCATGGGCACCTCCATGGAGGCCCTGATCCACCACTTCAAGCTGGTCACCGAGGGCTTCCGGGTCCCGGCCGGACAGGCCTACGCGGCCGTCGAGTCGCCCAAGGGCGAGCTCGGCGTGCACGTCGTCTCCGACGGCGGCACCCGCCCCTTCCGGGTCCACTTCCGCGACCCGTCCTTCACCAACCTCCAGGCCATGGCCGCGATGTGCGAGGGCGGCCAGGTCGCCGACGTCATCGTCGCCGTCGCCTCCATCGACCCCGTGATGGGAGGCGTCGACCGATGACCGACCAGATCAGTCTGGGCATGCCCCAGCTCCCCGCCCCCGCGTACCCGGCCGAGGTCCACGCCCGCCTGACCGAGGACGCGCGCGCGATCATCGACCGCTACCCGGACTCCCGCTCCGCGCTCCTGCCGATGCTGCACCTCGTGCAGTCGGAGGAGGGCCATGTCACCCGTACCGGCATGGCGTTCTGCGCCGAGACCCTCGGCCTGACCACCGCCGAGGTCACCGCCGTCGCCACCTTCTACACGATGTACCGCCGCAAGCCCTCCGGCGACTACCAGGTCGGCGTCTGTACGAACACGCTCTGCGCGGTCATGGGCGGCGACGCCATCTTCGAGGAGCTCAAGGAGCACCTCGCCGTCGGCAACAACGAGACCACCGACGACGGCAAGATCACGCTCGAGCACATCGAGTGCAACGCGGCCTGCGACTTCGCCCCCGTGGTGATGGTCAACTGGGAGTTCTTCGACAACCAGACCCCCGAGTCCGCCAAGCGCATGGTCGACGACCTGCGGGCCGGCCGGACCGTCGAACCCACCCGCGGCGCCCCGATCTGCACGTTCAAGGAGACCGCCCGCATCCTCGCCGGCTTCCCCGACGAGCGCCCGGGCGCCGTCGAGGCCACCGGCGGCGCGGGTCCCGCCTCGCTCGTGGGACTCCGACTCGCCAAGGGCGAGCAGCCGCACCACCGAATCGTCCACCCGCGTGGTGAGACCTCCGGTCAGGAGGGGGAGTGATGACCTTGGCCGCCGAGATCAACAACAGCAGCCCCGAGAAGCTCCTGTCGCCCGTCCTCTCCGCCTTCTGGGACCAGCCCGACTCCTGGACCCTGGAGACGTACGAGCGGCACGAGGGATACCAGGGGCTCAGGCGGGCCCTCGCGATGAGCCCCGACGCCCTCATCGCGTACGTCAAGGAATCCGGCCTCCGCGGTCGCGGCGGCGCAGGCTTCCCCACCGGCATGAAGTGGCAGTTCATCCCGCAGGGCGACGGCAAGCCGCACTACCTCGTCGTCAACGCCGACGAGTCCGAGCCCGGCACCTGCAAGGACATCCCCCTCCTCTTCGCCAACCCGCACTCCCTCATCGAGGGAATGATCATCGCCTGCTACGCGATCCGCTCCGAGCACGCGTTCATCTATCTGCGCGGCGAGGTCGTCCCCGTGCTGCGCCGCCTCCACGAGGCGGTGCGCGAGGCGTACGCCGCCGGCTACCTCGGCCGGGACGTCCTCGGCAGCGGACTGAACCTGGACATCACCGTGCACGCCGGCGCCGGCGCGTACATCTGCGGTGAGGAGACCGCGCTGCTCGACTCGCTCGAAGGGCGCCGCGGCCAGCCCCGGCTGCGCCCGCCCTTCCCCGCGGTCGCCGGTCTGTACGCCTGCCCCACCGTGGTGAACAACGTCGAGTCCATCGCGTCCGTTCCCGCGATCCTCAACCGGGGCAAGGAGTGGTTCACCTCGATGGGCAGCGAGAAGTCCCCGGGCTTCACGCTGTACTCGCTGTCCGGGCACGTCACCTCGCCCGGCCAGTACGAGGCCCCCCTCGGCATCACCCTGCGCCAGCTCCTCGACATGAGCGGCGGCATGCGCCCCGGCCACCGGCTCAAGTTCTGGACGCCCGGCGGCTCCTCCACCCCGATGTTCACCGACGAACACCTCGACGTGCCCCTCGACTACGAGGGCGTCGGCGCCGCCGGATCGATGCTCGGCACCAAGGCGCTCCAGTGCTTCGACGAGACCACCTGCGTCGTCCGCGCCGTCACCCGCTGGACCGAGTTCTACGCCCACGAGTCCTGCGGCAAGTGCACGCCCTGCCGCGAAGGCACGTACTGGCTCGTCCAGTTGCTCAGGGACATCGAGGCCGGCAAGGGCAAGCTGTCCGACCTCGACAAGCTCAACGACATCGCCGACAACATCAACGGCAAGTCGTTCTGCGCCCTCGGCGACGGCGCCGCCTCGCCGATCTTCTCCTCGCTCAAGTACTTCCGCGAGGAGTACGAGCAGCACATCACCGGCCGCGGCTGCCCCTTCGACCCGGCCAAGTCGACCGCCTGGGCGGACAACCACAAGGAGGTGACCGCATGACCGTCACCACGCCCCAGCCCGCCGGCGGCGGCAGCCCGGCCGTACCACCGGAAGATCTCGTCTCGCTGACGATCGACGGCATCGAGATCTCCGTCCCCAAGGGGACCCTGGTCATCCGCGCCGCCGAACAGCTCGGCATCGAGATCCCGCGCTTCTGCGACCACCCGCTCCTCGACCCCGCCGGCGCCTGCCGCCAGTGCATCGTCGAGGTCGAGGGCCAGCGCAAGCCGATGGCCTCCTGCACCATCACCTGCACCGACGGCATGGTGGTGAAGTCACAGCTCACCAGCCCCGTCGCCGAGAAGGCCCAGCACGGTGTGATGGAGCTGCTGCTCGTCAACCACCCGCTGGACTGCCCCGTCTGCGACAAGGGCGGCGAGTGCCCCCTGCAGAACCAGGCCATGTCCCACGGGCAGTCCGAGTCCCGCTTCGAGGGCGTCAAGCGCACCTACGAGAAGCCGGTCCCGATCTCCACCCAGGTGCTGCTCGACCGCGAGCGCTGCGTCCTGTGCGCCCGCTGCACCCGCTTCTCCAACCAGGTCGCCGGCGACCCGATGATCGAACTCATCGAGCGCGGCGCCCTCCAGCAGGTCGGCACCGGCGAGGGCGACCCCTTCGAGTCGTACTTCTCCGGCAACACCATCCAGATCTGCCCGGTCGGCGCCCTCACCTCGGCCGCCTACCGCTTCCGCTCCCGCCCCTTCGACCTCGTCTCCTCGCCTTCCGTGTGCGAGCAGTGCGCCGGCGGCTGCGCCACCCGCACCGACCACCGGCGCGGCAAGGTCATGCGGCGGCTCGCCGCCGACGACCCGGAGGTCAACGAGGAGTGGATCTGCGACAAGGGCCGCTTCGGCTTCCGGTACGCCCAGCAGCGCGACCGGCTCACCACCCCGCTGGTCCGCAACCCCGACACCGGTGAACTGGAGCCCGCGTCCTGGCCCGAGGCCCTGGAGGCGGCCGCCCGCGGACTCGTCCGCGGCCGCACCGGCGTCCTCACCGGCGGCAGGCTGACCGTCGAGGACTCCTACGCGTACGCCAAGTTCGCCCGGGTCGCCCTCGACACCAACGACATCGACTTCCGGGCCCGCATCCACTCCGGCGAGGAGACCGACTTCCTGGCCTCCGCCGTCGCGGGCCGCGGCCGTGACCTGGACGGCACGGGCGTCACGTACACCTCGCTCGAAGCCGCCCCGGCCGTCCTCCTCGTCGGCATCGAATCCGAGGAGGAGGCCCCCGGCGTCTTCCTGCGGCTCCGCAAGGCCTGGCGCAAGCACGGCCAGAAGACCTACGCGGTCGCCGCCTTCGCCACCCGCGGCCTGGAGAAGTCGGGCGGCACCCTGCTGCCCGCCGCCCCCGGCACCGAGACCGAGTGGCTCGACGCGCTCACCTCCCGGGTCGGCCTCGAAGGCGACGGACTCGCCGCCGCCGAGGCCCTCCGCCAGGACGGCGCCGTCCTCGTCGTCGGCGAGCGCCTCGCCGGCGTCCCCGGCGCGCTGACCGCCGCCCTGCGCGCCTCCGCCGCCACCGGCGCCCGGCTCGTGTGGATCCCGCGCCGCTCCGGCGAACGCGGAGCCGTCGAAGCCGGAGCGCTCCCCGCGCTGCTGCCCGGCGGCCGGCCCGCGACCAACCCGCGCGCGCGTGAGGAGGTCGCCGCCGCCTGGGGCGTCCGCGAACTCCCGCACGGCTACGGCCGCGACACCGGCCAGATCGTGGAGGCCGCCGCCACCGGCGAACTCGCCGCCCTCCTCGTCGGCGCCGTCGAGGTCTCCGACCTCCCGGACCCGGCACGCGCGCGGGAGGCCCTCGACGCGGCCTTCGTCGTCTCCCTCGAGCTGCGGCCCAGCGAGGTCACCGCACGCGCCGACGTCGTCCTCCCGGTCGCCGCCGTCGCCGAGAAGCCCGGCACCTTCCTCAACTGGGAGGGCCGGGCGCGGATGTTCGAGGCCGCGCTCAAGCCCGAGCAGATGACCCGGCCCCTGGCCCCGGCCGACGCGCGCGTGCTCCACATGCTCGCCGACGCCCTCGACGCCCACCTGGCGCTGCCCGACCTCAGGGCCGTACGCCGGGAACTCGACCGGCTCGGCGGCTGGACGGAGGAGCGGGCCTCCGAGCCCGTCGAGCCCGGCCAGTCCGCGCCGCGGCCCGGCGACGGCGAGGCCGTCCTCGCCGGACACCGGATGCTGCTCGACCTCGGCCGGCTCCAGGAGGGCGACACCGCCCTCGCGGGCACCCGGCACGCGGCCGTCGCCCGGCTCTCCGCCGCCACCGCCGCCGACACCGGCGTCAAGGACGGCGACACCCTCGAAGTCACCGGCCCCGCGGGCTCCGTCGCCTTCCCGCTCCGGGTCACCGAGATGCCCGACCGCGTCGTCTGGCTCCCGCTGAACTCGGCCGGGCGCGGTGTCCTCTCCGACACCGGCGCCCACCCCGGCGACCTGGTCCGCATCGGCCCGGCGACCCCGAGCCCCGTCGATGTCACGGAGGTGCAGGCATGACCACGCCGCTCGCCGCCGAAGACCTGTCCATGTTCGGAACGGACCCCTGGTGGCTCGTCCTGATCAAGGCCGTCTTCTGCTTCGCCTTCCTGATGATCACCGTGCTGTTCTCCATCGTGTGGGAACGCAAGGTCGTCGCCTGGATGCAGCTGCGCATCGGCCCCAACCGGCACGGCCCCTGGGGCCTCCTCCAGTCCCTCGCGGACGGCGTCAAGCTGATGCTCAAGGAGGACGTGATCGTCAAGAAGGCCGACAAGGTCGTCTACGTCCTCGCCCCGATCATCGCCGCCATCCCGGCGTTCATGGCGATCGCCGTGATCCCCTTCGGGCCGGCCGGCAACGAGGTGTCGATCTTCGGTCAGCGCACCTCGATGCAGCTCACCGACCTGCCGATCGCGATGCTGTACGTCCTCGCGGTCGCCTCCGTCGGCATCTACGGCATCGTCCTCGCCGGCTGGTCCTCCGGCTCCACGTACCCGCTGCTCGGCGGTCTGCGCTCCTGCGCGCAGATGATCTCGTACGAGATCGCCATGGGCGCGGCCTTCGCCTCCGTCTTCCTCTACTCGGGGTCGATGTCGACCTCGGCGATCGTCGAGGCGCAGGCCGACCGCTGGTTCGTGATCCTGCTGCCGGTCTCGTTCATCATCTACATCGTCACGATGGTCGGCGAGACGAACCGCGCCCCGTTCGACATGCCGGAGTCCGAGGGCGACCTCGTCGGCGGCTTCAACACCGAGTACTCGTCGATCAAGTTCGCGCTGTTCATGCTCGCCGAGTACGTGAACATGGTGACGGTCTCGGCCGTGTCGGTGACGCTCTTCCTGGGCGGCTGGCGTGCCCCGTACCCGGTCTCCACCTTCTGGGAGGGCGCGAACCACGGCTGGTGGCCGATGCTCTGGTTCGTCATCAAGGTGCAGCTGCTGCTCTTCTTCTTCATCTGGCTCCGCGGCACGCTGCCCCGCGTCCGCTACGACCAGCTGATGAAGCTCGGCTGGAAGGTCCTCATCCCGGTCTCCGTGGTCTGGCTGATGCTGGTCGCCACCGTCCGGGCGCTCCGGAACGAGAACATCGCCTTCGGCAACATCGTCCTGTACGTCGCCGGAGCCGTCCTCGGACTGCTGCTGCTCTCCTTCGTGGTCGACGTGTTCCGCGACCGCAAGGCGAAGGCCGCGGCGCCCCCCGCGGAGGACACCCGCTCCTTCGACCCGATGGCCGGAGGCTTCCCCGTACCGCCCAAGCCCGGACAGTCCCTGCCGCCCGTGCCGCGGCGCAGTCCGCGACGGGACGGGGACCTCGTTGTCAGTGGCGCCCCCGATACTGCTACTGCGAGTGATGGAAAGGAGACGGACGGTGTCTGATTTCCAGAATCCGGTGGCCGGCTTCGGCGTGACCTTCAAGGCCATGTTCAAGAAGCGGCTGACCGAGCAGTACCCGGAGCAGCAGAAGACGACGGCGCCCCGCTTCCACGGCCGGCACCAGCTCAACCGTCACCCCGACGGTCTGGAGAAGTGCGTCGGCTGCGAGTTGTGCGCCTGGGCCTGTCCCGCCGACGCCATCTACGTCGAGGGCGCGGACAACACGGACGAGGAGCGCTACTCCCCGGGCGAGCGGTACGGCCGCGTCTACCAGATCAACTACGCCCGCTGCATCCTCTGCGGACTCTGCATCGAGGCCTGCCCCACCCGGGCGCTGACGATGACCAACGAGTTCGAACTGGCCGACTCCTCCCGCGAGAACCTGATCTACACCAAGGAGCAGCTCCTCGCGGGCCTCGAGGACACCATGGTCGACTCGCCGCACGCGATCTTCCCGGGCATGACGGAGCAGGACTACTACCTGGGCCTCGTCGAAGGGGCCGCGCCGGGGACGGTCCGCCAGGTCGCCGTGTCCAAGGGGGAGAAGGGCGAGCCGGAGGGGGCGGGCGCATGAGCAACCTCGCGGCCTACGCAACCTCGTCCGGTGAGGCCTTCCAGTTCTGGGTCCTCGGCACCGTCGCCGTCGTCGGCGCCCTCTGCACGATCCTGATGAGGCGGGCCGTGCACTCGGCGCTCTGCCTCGCCGGAACCATGATCATCCTGGCGGTCTTCTACCTGGCCAACGGGGCGTACTTCCTCGGCATCGTCCAGATCGTCGTCTACACCGGCGCGATCATGATGCTCTTCCTCTTCGTCGTCATGCTGGTCGGTGTCACGGCCGCGGACTCGCTGAAGGAGACCATCAAGGGCCAGCGCTGGTGGGCCGTCGCCTGCGGCCTCGGCTTCGGCATCCTGCTCGCCGCCGGCATCGGCAACGCCTCGCTGAAGGAGTTCGCCGGACTCGGTGCCGCGAACAGCGCCCACGGCGGAAACGTCGAGGGCCTCGCCGCCCTCATCTTCACCAAGTACGTCTTCGCCTTCGAGATCACCGGCGCGCTCCTCATCACCGCCGCCGTCGGCGCGATGGTGCTCACCCACCGCGAGCGCACCGAGAAGGCCCGCACCCAGCGCGAACTCTCCGAGCAGCGCGTACGCGAGGGCACGCACGTGCCGCCGCTGCCCGCGCCCGGCGTCTACGCCCGGCACAACGCCGTGGACATCGCCGGCCTGCTGCCCGACGGCACGCCCGCGGAGCTCACCGTCATGCAGACCCTGCGCAAGCGGGGTCAGATCCGGGACGTGTCCACCGAGGCCATCGCCGACCTCAAGGCCCTGGAGCAGCGCTCCGAGGAGCGGCTCGGCCGGGACCGGGACGAAGAGGAGGCCACCCGGTGAATCCCGTCAACTACCTGTACCTCGCCGCCCTGCTGTTCACCATCGGTGCGGTCGGGGTCCTGATCCGGCGCAACGCGATCGTGGTCTTCATGTGCGTCGAGCTCATGCTCAACGCCTGCAACCTCGCGTTCGTCACCTTCTCCCGCATGCACGGAAACCTCGACGGCCAGATCATCGCGTTCTTCACGATGGTCGTCGCCGCCGCGGAGGTCGTCGTCGGGCTCGCGATCATCGTGTCCGTCTTCCGTGCCCGCCACTCGGCCTCGGTCGACGACGCCAGCCTGATGAAGCTGTGAGGGGCTGACCGTGGAAAATCTCATTGCGCTGCTCATCGGGGCACCCCTGCTCGGCGCGGCCGTCCTGCTCCTGGGAGGACGGCGGCTCGACAAGGTCGGGCACTGGATCGGCACGCTCTTCGCGGCCGCCTCCTTCGCCATCGGCCTCGCGCTCTTCGCCGACATGCTCGGCAAGAGCGCCGACGACCGGGCCCTGCACCAGCGGCTCTTCACCTGGATCCCCGTCGAGGGCTTCCAGGCGGACATGGCCTTCCAGCTCGACCAGCTGTCGATGACCTTCGTCCTGCTGATCAGCGGGGTCGGCACGCTCATCCACGTCTACTCCATCGGATACATGGAGCACGACGAGCGCCGCCGCCGCTTCTTCGGCTACCTCAACCTGTTCGTCGCGGCGATGCTCCTGCTCGTCCTCGCCGACAACTACCTGCTCCTCTACTTCGGCTGGGAGGGCGTCGGCCTCGCCTCGTACCTCCTGATCGGCTTCTGGCAGCACAAGCCCACCGCGGCCACCGCCGCGAAGAAGGCCTTCCTGGTCAACAGGGTCGGCGACATGGGCCTCTCCATCGCCATCATGATCATGTTCACCACGTTCGGCACCTTCGCCTTCGGGCCGGTGCTGGCGTCGACCGGCGAGGCCAGTGAGGGCACGCTGACCGCGATCGGTCTGATGCTGCTCCTCGCCGCCTGCGGCAAGTCGGCCCAGGTGCCGCTGCAGTCCTGGCTCGGGGACGCGATGGAGGGCCCGACCCCGGTCTCGGCCCTCATCCACGCGGCCACGATGGTGACCGCCGGTGTCTATCTGATCGTCCGCTCCGCCGACATCTTCAACGCCGCGCCGGACGCGCAGCTGGTCGTCACCGTCGTCGGCGCGGTCACGCTCCTCTTCGGTGCGATCGTCGGTTGCGCCAAGGACGACATCAAGAAGGCCCTCGCCGGCTCGACGATGTCGCAGATCGGCTACATGATCCTGGCCGCCGGCCTCGGCCCCATCGGCTACGTCTTCGCGATCATGCACCTGGTGACCCACGGCTTCTTCAAGGCCGGTCTGTTCCTCGGCGCCGGTTCGGTCATGCACGGCATGAACGACGAGGTCGACATGCGGAAGTACGGCGGCCTGCGGAAGTACATGCCGGTCACCTTCGTCACCTTCGGTCTCGGCTACCTCGCGATCATCGGATTCCCCGGTCTGTCCGGCTTCTTCTCCAAGGACAAGATCATCGAGGCGGCCTTCGCCAAGGGCGGCACCGAGGGCTGGATCCTCGGCGCGGTCACCCTGCTCGGCGCGGCCATCACCGCGTACTACATGACCCGCGTGATGCTGATGACCTTCTTCGGCGAGAAGCGCTGGCAGCCCGACGCGGACGGCAACCCGCCGCACCCGCACGAGTCGCCCAAGTCCATGGTCGTCCCCATGGTCCTGCTCGCCGTCGGCTCCGTCGCCGCGGGCGCGATCTTCGAGTTCGCCGGCTTCGTCGAATGGCTGGAGCCGGTCACCGGCTACGACCACGGCCACTCGCCGCTCAGCGCCGCCACCGTCACCACCGCCACCGTCGCCGTCATGGTGATCGGCGTCGCCCTCGCGTACGTCCAGTACGGGCGCAAGCCCGTCCCGGTCGTCGCCCCGCGCGGCTCGCTCCTCACCCGGGCCGCCCGCCGCGACCTCCTCCAGGACGACCTCAACCACGCCGTGTTCGTCCGCGGCGGCACCCACCTGACCCGCTCGCTCGTCTACGTCGACCACACCCTGGTCGACGGCGTGGTCAACGGCACCGCGGCCTCCGTCGGCGGACTCTCCGGCCGGCTGCGCAAGCTCCAGAACGGCTACGCCCGCTCGTACGCGGTCTCCATGTTCGGAGGTACGGCGGTGCTGATCGCCGCGACCCTGCTGATGAGGGCGGTGTAACCACCATGTCATTCCCGCTCCTTACGGTGACGGCAGCGGTTCCGGCGGTCGGTGCGATCCTCACCGCCGCCGTCCCCGCCGCCCGCCGCACCGCCGCCAAGTGGCTGGCGCTGCTCGTCTCGCTCGCCACGCTCGTGCTCGCCGCCGTCGTCTTCGTACGGTTCGAGCCCGGCGGCGAGCGGTACCAGCTGACCGAGTCCCACTCCTGGATCAAGGACTTCGGCGTCCGGTACGAGCTCGGGGTCGACGGCATCGGGGTCGCGCTCATCGCGCTGACCGCGCTGCTGATCCCGTTCATCATCCTGGCCGGCTGGCACGACGCCGACCCCCTGGAGACCTCCTCCAAGCGGTGGCGGCCCACCCAGGGCTTCTTCGCGCTGATCCTCATGGTCGAGGCGATGGTGATCCTCTCCTTCGAGGCCACCGACGTCTTCCTCTTCTACATCCTGTTCGAAGCCATGCTCATCCCGATGTACTTCCTCATCGGCGGCTTCGGTGACCGCGCCCACACGGGCTCCGACGAGAACGCGGCGGCCCAGCGCTCCTACGCCGCCGTCAAGTTCCTCCTCTACAACCTGGTCGGCGGCCTCATCATGCTGGCCGCCGTCATCGGGCTCTACGTGGTCGCGGGGAACTTCTCGCTCACCGAGATCGCCGAGGCCCGGGCCAACGGCTCGCTGGAGATGGCGACCAGCACCGAGCGGTGGCTGTTCCTCGGCTTCTTCTTCGCCTTCGCGGTGAAGGCCCCGCTCTGGCCGCTGCACACCTGGCTGCCGAACGCGATGGGGGAGGCGACCGCCCCGGTGGCCGTCCTCATCACCGCCGTCGTCGACAAGGTCGGCACCTTCGCGATGCTCCGCTTCTGCCTCGGACTCTTCCCCGAGGCGAGCAAGTGGGCCACCCCCGCGATCGTCGTCCTCGCCCTCATCAGCATCGTGTACGGGGCGCTGCTCGCCGTCGGCCAGCGCGACATCAAGCGTCTGGTCGCCTACGCGTCGATCTCGCACTTCGGCTTCATCATCCTGGGCATCTTCGCGATGACCACCCAGGGCCAGTCCGGCGCCACGCTCTACATGGTCAACCACGGCATCTCGACCGCCGCCCTGATGCTCGTAGCCGGCTTCCTGATCTCCCGGCGGGGCTCTCGGCTCATCGCCGACTACGGCGGTGTGCAGAAGGTCGCCCCGGTGCTCGCCGGCACCTTCCTCATCGGCGGTCTCGCGACCCTGTCGCTGCCCGGACTCGCCCCGTTCGTCAGCGAGTTCCTCGTCCTGGTCGGCACGTACGCCCGCTACCCGGTGGCCGGTGTCATCGCCACCACCGGCATCGTCCTCGCCGCGCTCTACACCCTCGTCCTGTACCAGCGGACGATGACCGGGCCGGTGAAGGAGGAGGTACGGGAGCTGCCCGACCTGCGGGTGCGTGAACTCGCGGTCGTCGTGCCGCTGATCGCCGTCCTGATCTTCCTCGGGGTCTTCCCGAAGCCGCTGACGGACGTCGTCAACCCGGCCGTGCAGCACACCATGTCCGACGTCCAGCAGAAGGACCCCCAGCCAGAAGTGGAGGCGGCCAAGTGAGCTCGATCGCCGTCGCATCCTCTGTCCACAGCCTGTGGACGACCGCTGCCGAACCGCTGGACAAGATCCCGGCACCCCACATCGAGTACGTCCAGCTCTCGCCCGTACTCATCGTGCTCGGCGCCGCGATCGTCAGCGTCCTCGTCGAGGCCTTCGTGCCCCGCAAGGCCCGCTACCACAGCCAGGTCTTCCTCAGCGTCGTGGCGCTCGTCGCCGCCTTCGCCGCCATCGTCGGCCTCGCGGCCGGCGGATACGGCTCCACCAAGGCCCACATCGCGGCCATGGGCGCCATCGCCGTCGACGGACCCGCCCTCTTCCTCCAGGGCACCATTCTCCTCGCCTCCGTCGTCGCGATCTTCACCTTCGCCGAGCGCAGGCTCGACCCGGCCGACCACGGCCACAAGGTCGACTCCTTCGCCGCCGAGGCCGCCGCCGTCCCCGGCAGCGACCACGAGAAGGCCGCCGTCAAGGCCGGGTTCACCACCACCGAGGTCTTCCCGCTCGCCCTCTTCGCCATCGCCGGCATGCTCGTCTTCCCGGCCGCCAACGACCTCCTGACGCTCTTCGTCGCCCTGGAGGTCTTCTCCCTCCCTCTGTACCTGCTCTGCGCCGTCGCCCGCCGCAAGCGGCTGATGTCGCAGGAGGCGGCCGTCAAGTACTTCCTGCTCGGCGCCTTCTCCTCGGCCTTCCTGCTCTTCGGGATCGCCCTGCTCTACGGCTACGCGGGCTCCGTCTCGTACGCCACCATCGCCCAGGTCGTCGACGGCTCCATCGCCACCGTCAACCCGGCGCTCGCCGACACCATGGGCAACGACGCACTGCTGCTCATCGGCTTCGCGATGGTCCTCACCGGGCTCCTCTTCAAGGTCGGCGCCGTGCCGTTCCACATGTGGACCCCGGACGTCTACCAGGGCGCCCCGACCCCGGTCACCGGCTTCATGGCCGCCGCGACCAAGGTCGCCGCCTTCGGCGCCCTGCTCCGCCTGCTGTACGTGGTGCTGCCCGGCCTCACCTGGGACTGGCGGCCGGTCATGTGGGGCGTCGCCATCGTCACCATGCTGGGCGGTGCGATCGTCGCCATCACCCAGACCGACATCAAGCGGCTCCTCGCCTACTCGTCGATCGCGCACGCGGGCTTCCTGCTCGCCGGTGTCATCGCGGCCACGCCCAGCGGAATCTCGTCCGTCCTCTTCTACCTGGGCGCCTACTCCTTCGTGACCATCGGCGCCTTCGCCGTCGTCACCCTGGTCAGGGACGCGGGCGGCGAGGCCACCCACCTCTCCAAGTGGGCCGGCCTCGGGCGCCGTTCGCCGCTCGTCGCGGCGGTCTTCGCGGTGTTCCTGCTCGCCTTCGCCGGCATTCCGCTGACCTCCGGCTTCTCCGGCAAGTTCGCGGTCTTCAAGGCGGCGGCCGACGGCGGCGCGGGCGCGCTCGTCGTGGTCGGTGTGATCTCCTCGGCGATCGCCGCGTTCTTCTACATCCGGGTCATCGTGCTCATGTTCTTCAGCGAGCCGAAGGCGGACGGCCCCACGGTCGCCGTGCCCTCGGCCCTGACGACGGTCACGATCGCGGCGGGCGTGGCGGTCACGCTGGTCCTCGGCTTCGCGCCCCAGTACTTCCTGGACCTCGCGAACCAGGCGAGCGTGTTCGTCCGGTAGCTCCGGCCGCACGCGTGAGGGGCCCGGCTCGGGGGCGAGCCGGGCCCTTCGCCGTACGCGGGGGTGACCCGGGGGAGGGAGGCGTGCCATCGTGGCAACCGCCCCCAGTGGTCTGTACCAGTCGAGGAGAGGGAGCCGCACCATGAGCGGCACGACCGCCTTACCCGGAACCCCCTGCACCGCCCCCAGGGCCGGCGACCCGCCCATGCACCGCCTGGAGGTCAGGCTGCCCGACCAGGTCCCCTTCGCCGTCGGGACCTTCGACACCATCGGCCCCATGTCCAGGGCCGCCTTCCCGCACCGGCACACCTTCTACGAGATCGTCCACGTCACCGCCGGGACCGGCACCCATGTCGTGGACCTCGCCCGCTGGGAGCTCCACCCGCCCCACCTGGGCCTCATCCTGCCCGGGCAGCTGCACCACTGGGAGGACGCCCGGGGCCTGGACGGCACCGTCGTCCTCTTCACCGAGGACTTCCTCCTCGACCACCCCGGCGACCGGGACCTCCTGCGCCGCCTCGGTGAGCGGCCCTGGCTCACCCTCGACGGACCCGCGCACGCGCGCACCGGCCGCCTCATGGGCGAACTCATCGAGGAGTACGGCCACGGCGCCGACGGCTTCGCGACCGTCCTGCGCTCCCTCCTGCACGTCCTCCTGGTCCGTACGGCGAGACTGCGCGGCCCCGGCACCCACGCGCCTCCGTCGGGCAGACCCGCGGCCGTCGCCGAGGAGTTCGCCCGCCTGCTCGCCCGTACCGGAACGGCAGGGGTGACCGTGCGCGAGTGCGCCGAGCTGATCGGCGTCACCCCGGGCTACCTCGCCGAATCCGTCAGGGCCGCCACCGGCCGCACCCCCGGCGCGCTGCTCCGCGAGGCGCGCTCCCGCGAGGCCCAACGGCTGCTCGTCGGAACCGGCCTTTCGATCCGTCAGGTGGCCGCCCGGGTCGGCTTCGACGACCCCGCGTACTTCTGCCGCTTCTTCCGCCGCGAGACCGGCCTCAGCCCCGGGGACTTCCGGAGGTCCCACGAACGGAGGCGCGGCGAAGGGACGCCCGGCGAAGGGAAGCGCGGCGAAGGGAAGCGCGGCGAACGGAAACACCACGACCGCCGCGATCCGTCCATCGAAGGTGCCGCCCGGCCCGCCTAGGTTCAGTGCCGACCCCCCTCAGCCCCCACGCGAGGAGCAGGCAGGCATGGACAACGAGACCAGTACCGGGCACGTCACCCGTAAGGCGGTGCTGCGGGCCGCGCTCGCGGCCGGCATCGCGGCGCCCACGGTCCTCATGGGCGTACCGGCGCTCGCCCGTACGCTCACGGCCGGCGAGACGGCGCCCGCGCTCACGCCGGAGTGCGACGACGGCGACGACCCCACGGTGCCGCAGACCGAGGGCCCGTACTTCAAGCCCAACTCGCCCTTGCGGAACAGCCTGTTGGAGTCCGGGACGACCGGCGTACGGCTGACGGTGAGCGGCTACGTCTTCGGGCTCGCCTGCCGGCCGATAGCCGGCGCCCTGCTCGACTTCTGGCAGGCCGACACCAACGGCGCCTACGACAACACCGGCTTCCGGTTCCGCGGGCACCAGTTCACCGACGCCCAGGGCGCGTTCAAGCTGACCACCATCGTGCCCGGCCTCTATCCCGGCCGCACCCGGCACCTCCACGTCAAGGTGCAGGCGCCCGGACGCCCGGTGCTCACCTCGCAGCTGTACTTCCCGGGAGAGCCCCGCAACAACACCGACAGCATCTTCGACGCCCGGCTCCTGATGAGCGTGCGGGACGCGGGCACGGCCAAGGAGGCGGCCTTCGACTTCGTCCTGAACGTGCCGCAGAACCCCGGCCCGAGCCCGACCCCCACCGCGACCACCCAGCCGCCCGGCGGGAGCTGGGCCGCGGGGACCGCCTACCGGGCGGGCGACCGGGTCACGTACGGCGGCCCGGCCTATGTGTGCCTCCAGGCACACACGGGCCAGGCCGGCTGGGAGCCGCCGAACGTGCCCGCGCTCTGGCGGGCCGTGTAGGCGGGCGATCAGGCGGAGGGGACGATCAGGCCGAGGGGACGATCCGGCCCCGGACCTCGCCGAGGCCCACCCGCGTGCCGTCCGGGCCCGGCGCCCAGGCCGTCATCACGACCTCGTCGCCGTCCTCCAGGAACGTCCGCTTGCCACCGGCGAGTTCGATCGCGTCGCGGCCGTTCCAGGTGAGTTCGAGCAGCGAACCGCGCTGGTTCACCTCGGGCCCGGACACCGTCCCCGAGCCGTACAGGTCACCCGTGCGCAGAGAGGCGCCGTTCACCGTCATGTGGGCCAGCTGCTGCGCGGCCGTCCAGTACATGGTGGAGAACGGCGGCTCGGCCACCGCCTCGCCGTTGATCTCCACCGTGATCCGCACGTCGAAGCCGCCCGGCTCCTCCTCGCCCGCGTCGTCCAGGTACGGAAGGAGCGGGAAGTCCCGCGCGGGCGGGGCGGTCCGGGCGGCGTCCAGCGCCTCCAGGGGCGTCACCCACGCCGCCACCGAGGTCTGGAACGACTTGCCCAGGAACGGGCCGAGCGGCACGTACTCCCAGGCCTGCACGTCCCGCGCCGACCAGTCGTTGAGCAGCGTCAGACCGAACACGTGCTCCCGGAAGTCGGCGAGCGCGACCGGCGTGCCGAGCTCCGACGGCGTGCCGACCAGGAAGCCGACCTCCGCCTCGATGTCCAGCTTGACGGAGGGGCCGAAGACCGGCGCCGGGTCCGTCGGGGCCTTGCGCTGCCCCGAAGGGCGTACGACATCGGTGCCGGAGACCACGACCGTGCCCGCGCGACCGTGGTAACCGATCGGCAGATGCTTCCAGTTGGGGGTGAGCGCGTCGCCGTCGGGGCGGAAGATCCTGCCCACGTTCGTCGCGTGGTGCTCGCTCGCGTAGAAGTCGACGTAGTCCGCGACCTCGTACGGCAGATGCAGGGTCACCTCGTCGAGCGGGTGCAGCAGCGGCTCGATGTCCGCCCGGTGCGCGGGCACCGTGAGCCAGGCGGTGAGCGCCCGGCGGACGTCACGCCAGGCGGTCCGCCCGGCCGCGAGGAGCGGGTTGAGGCTCGGCCGGTCGAGGAGCGCCGCGTACGGGGAGCCGAGCGCGTGCGCCGCGGCACCCGCGTCCAGCACGTGCCCGCCGATCCGGACGCCGAGCCGGCGCCGGTCGGGCTCGTCGGCGGTGGAGAAGACGCCGTACGGGAGGTTGTGCGGGCCGAAGGGATCGCCCTCGGCCAGGTCGAGCGGGCTGTGCTCGGACATCGGTGCGTGCCTCGCTTTCCACGGGTGTGGGGGACACGTTACGGGGCGCGCTCTCGGGCGTGGATGACATGGATCACACAGAAAGCGCGGCCTCCGTGGGCAACTGTCGGGCTTTGCGCGCTTTGCGTGGCCGGAGGGCGTTCACCCCCGCTCCGAGCTGCGAGAACAGGGCTCCCGAACCGCCGTTCCTGGCCATACGATCACGGTGGTATCGCGCCGCGTGAGGTTGCCGCAGGCGCGCGCCCCGCATTTCTCTCATCCTTCCCTGACCAGGAAAAAGGTCCCGCACTGTGAAGATTCGTCGCATCCTCGCGACCGCCGTGGCCGCCGCCGTGACCACCCCGGTCGTGTTCCTCTCCGCCGCGCCCGCCTTCGCCGACACGAAGCCGGCGCCCGCGTCGACGCAGAAGCCCGCGCCGGGTGAGGAAGACCCCGACTTCGACGAGTACGAGAAGCTCGTCGCCGCCGTCACCGAGGCGGAGGAGAAGGTCGACGCGCTGGAGAAGCAGCGCAAGACCCTCGTGACCGAGCTCAGGAACATGAAGCTCGACGAGGCCCTGGCGACCGAGCTGGCCGAGGCCTGGAAGGCCCTCGTGGCGGCCAAGGCCGCCAAGAAGGACGCGGACGAGAAGCTGGTCAAGGCCGAGGAGGCCCTTGCGGCCGCAACGCCGGAGCAGAAGGAGGCGGCCGAGAAGGCGGTCGCCGACGCGAAGACGGCCGTCGAGGAGGCCGCCGCCACCCTGACCGCCGCCGAGCTGCGGAACAAGAAGGCGGGGGAGGCCGCGAAGCCCTTCGACGACGCGCGCGTCGCTCTCAGCCAGAAGATCTCCCTCCTCGACGTGGACCTGACGCTGGCCCGCACCGATCTCGCCGAGGCCGAGAAGGCCCTGGAGGAGTTCGAGGAGGGCGGCTTCGACGACTGCGAGGAGGACGACTCCCTCAAGGTCGCGCTGACCGGACCGAAGGCGGTCACCGCCGGCAAGAGCGCCTCCTTCTCGCTGCGCGTGAGCAACACCTCCGAGCGGACCCTGGAGGACGTCGAGGCCTTCGTCGACGCCGTGCGCTTCCCGGAGCCCGGTGAGCTCATCGACGACGAGACGGACTTCAGCAAGCGGATCATCCCCGTCGAGTGGTCCTCCGCCGACAACCTGGAGTGGACCCCGTTCACCGAGGAGTTCGACTCCATCGAGATCGGCAAGCTCGTCAAGGGCGGCCACTACGACGTGAAGCTCCGCCTCACGGTCCCCGCCGACGCCGCCCCGGGCAAGGGCGCGGCCTTCAGCTTCGCCGGCTACGGGCAGATGGACGAGGAGTGCGGCGGCGAGCAGTTCGCGCAGGTCGACTTCGACATCCTCGCGGCCAAGACCGACAAGCCGAAGCCGACGCCCGAGCCGACCCCGTCGGAGACCACCGCGACGCCCACCCCGGCGCCCACCACCGGTGGCAACGACAACACCACCCAGCAGGGCGGCTCCTCGAACACCCCGGTGAAGGGCAGCCTGGCCGCCACCGGCGCGAACGAGAACCTCACCCGGCTCGGCCTCGCGGCCGCCGCGACCGTCGCCCTCGGCGCCGGCGCCCTGGTGATCGCCCGCCGCCGCAAGGCCGGCGCGGACGCGTAACCGGCACCCGCTCCTCCCGGTCCCCCGTACGGCGTGCTCTCAGCCCGCCGTACGGGGGATCGTCTTCTCCCACGTCCGGTGGAAGACGACCTCCCCGCCCTCCTTGCACACCACCTCGTTCGTCGTGAAGAACGAGTCCGCGTCGCAGGTGATCTCCGAGCGGGTGTCGACCGTGACGTCCCAGGCCAGCTCCGGGCGGTGCAGCCGGATCGTCCACTCCGAGTTCGTACGGGCGGACAGCGGGCCGCTCTCGTCGATCGTGTAGGTCTCCACGGCGTCCTCGGTGAACTCGAGACCGTCCGGGTACACGCGCGTGCCGCCGTACTTCGGGTCGACCTCCAGGGTCCATTCGCCCTTCGCCACGTCCCTGACCACCACCCGCTCCGGGCGCGGTTCCTCCAGGGTGCGCGGGAAGACCACGCCGAGCGGCTCGGACTGCTCCGGCTCCTCCCATGCGACGGCGTCCTGGGTGGGGCGGCGGACCGGCAGGGTCAGGGAGGAGCCCGCCGGGTCGAGGGTGAAGCCCGCCGCGTCCGGCTGCGGCCAGATCCACGGCCAGTACGCGGACGAGACCGCGAGGCGCACCCGGTGGCCGGGCGCGAAGGCGTGCCCGATGCCGTTCAGCTCGAAGACGAAGCTCTCCGTCTCGCC
The DNA here is from genome assembly GCF_042795405.1 of Streptomyces sp. NPDC056480. Taxonomy (NCBI): domain Bacteria; kingdom Bacillati; phylum Actinomycetota; class Actinomycetes; order Kitasatosporales; family Streptomycetaceae; genus Streptomyces; species Streptomyces sp. NPDC056480. Next base: position 39,771 of record NZ_JBHTSA010000065.1, read on the forward strand.
GATCTGCGCCTCCACGGCCCGGTCCCGGCCGTAGCGGGCGGAGAAGTTCAGCACGCCCCGGGTGACCAGGGTGGAGGAGCCGTCGGGGGCGATGTCGCAGAGCCGGGCGACGACCTGGCCGGTCGGGGCGGCCGTGCGCAGGGCGAGGCTCACCGACGGGCGGCCCAGGATCTCCACCGGGCCGCCGTCCTCCGGGACGGGGAAGTCGAAGCAGGCCGAGTGGGCGTCCTCGTCGCGCTGGTCGGGCGGCAGGTCGGCGTCGTTGCCGAAGGGGAAGAAGCGGCCCGCGTCGAGTCCGGTCTGCTGCGGCGAGTCGACCACGACCGGCGCGCCCTGGAAGGCGTACGTCACGGGGGTGACGTTCGGGGAGGGCCAGGCGGGGTCGGTGACCCAGCGCCCCGGCAGCTCGTCGTACACCGTCGCCGGCAGGTGCGAGTCGCTGATCCAGGAGCGGAGCAGCGGCTCGGCCATCACGTCGTTGTCGGCGTCCTTGAGGTGGTGGTCCCACCAGCGCAGCGTCTCCTGGAGGAAGCCGATGGCCGGGCCGGGCGGCAGGCCGCGGTCCGGGTACTGGTGCGACCAGGGGCCGATGATGCCGCGCACCCGGTCCTGGGGAAGGTGCCGGGCGAGCCGCAGGACGGTGTCGCGGTACGGGTCGTGCCAGCCGCCGACGGCGAGGACGGCGGCCCGGATGGCGCCGTAGTCCTCGCAGACGCTGCCGTGCCGCCAGTAGGCGTCGCGGGTCTGGTGCGAGAGCCAGGTGTGCAGGAAGGGTTCCACGGCCTCCAGGCGCTTCAGCCACATCTCCCGCCACTCCTCGCCCACGTACTGCGGATCGGGCGGCCGGCAGACGAAGGCGAGCATGGTGGCGGCCCAGGCGTGCATGTCGACGGCGAGGACCGAGCCGCCCATGTAGTGGACGTCGTTGTCGTAGCGGTCGTCGGTGGAGCAGACGGTGACGATCGCCTTGAGCGGCTCGGGGGCGAGCGCGGCGATCTGGAGCGAGTTGAAGCCGCCCCAGGAGATGCCGAACATGCCGACCTTGCCGGTGCACCAGGGCTGCTCGGCGAGCCAGTTCACGACGGCCACGCCGTCGGCGAGCTCGACCGGGTCGTACTCGTCGCCGGGCAGGCCGTCGCTGTTGCCGTGGCCGCGGACGTCGACCCGTACGGAGGCGTAGCCGTGGCCCGCGTACCAGGGGTGGCGCTGCCAGTCGCGGGGCGCCGTCCAGTCGGTGAGCCGGTACGGCAGGTACTCCAGGAGCGCCGGCACGGGCTCGTCGGTGAGCGGCCGCCACACGCGCGCGTACAGCCGGGTTCCGTCCGGCAGCGGGATGCGGAGGTCCTCGTGGCGGGTCTCGTACGGGAAGTCGGTACGGATCTTCGTCATCACGTCACCTCAAGGGACGGGTGGGCGGTCCTCAGCGGACGGGGTGCATGGTGCGGCGCAGCCAGGGCGCCAGGGCGATCACGACGAGGCCGACGACCACGGCCACGGCGCCGTTCACGCCGAAGTAGACGGGCTTGGAGACGTCGTCGTAGAGCTTCACGGTCTGCGCCTGGATGCCGTTGGCGAGCGCCAGCGAGAGGAACCAGAGCGACATGGTCTGGCTGGAGAAGGCCTTCGGGGCGAGCTTGCTGGTGGCCGACATGCCGGAGGTCTCCAGGAGCACGTCACCGAGACCGAGCAGCAGGTACGAGCCGACGATCCACCAGGCGGCCATCTGGTACGTGTCGTCCGCGTGCCCGGAGGTCGGCAGGACCATCAGGAGGAACGACAGACCGCCGAGGATCACGCCGAAGGCGATCTTGTTGGAGGCGTGCGGCTGCCTGTGCCCCATCCGGGCCCAGACGGCGGCCACGACGGGCGCCAGCGCCACCTCGAAGGCGCCGAGCGCGGAGGCGTACCAGCTCGCCGGGAAGTCGAAGCCGAGGATGGTCGTACGGGCGTTGGTCGACGCCAGCAGGATCATCGTCGAGTACGCCTGGAAGAGGATGAAGTTGAAGACGACCGAGGCGAGGAAGAGCACGATGTACGGCTTGAGGCGGCCGCGCTCCTCCGCGGTGACGCGGGGGCTCGTGAACATCACCCAGAAGTAGACGACCGGCGCGATCACCGAGATCACGGTCAGCACGTCCACGAAGCGGTCCATGGTCAGCCAGCCCGCGAGCGCGAGGGCGGTGGCGAGGACGGCCACGACGACCGCGCCGGCGATCATCAGCCGGACCGCCCGCCGCATGGCCTCGGGGGCCAGCGCGAACTCGGCGGAGTGCTTGCGTCCGGCCAGGTGACGGCGGCCCGCCACGTACTGCACGAGGCCGAGCGTCATGCCGAGCGCGGCGGCAGAGAAGCCCCAGTGGTAGCCCTTGTGGTCGGCGAGCCAGCCGGTGATCAGCGGGCCGGCGAAGGCGCCGATGTTGATCGCCATGTAGTACAGCGCGAAGCCGGCGTCCCGGCGGTCGTCGTCCGTCCGGTACAGCTTGCCGACCATGGTCGCCACGTTCGGCTTGAGCAGTCCCGTGCCCGCGCTGATCAGGCCGAGGCCCACCCAGGTCATGGCGGCCGTCGGCACGGCCATCGCGTAGTGGCCGCAGGCGATCAGGATGCCGCCCCAGAGGACCGCCCGGTACGAGCCGAGGATGCGGTCCGCGAGCCAGCCGCCGGCCACCGAGACCAGGTAGACGAGCGTGCCGTACGCCGCGGCGACCGAGGCCGCGGTGCCCGACGCCATGCCGAGACCGCCGTCGGAGACGGCCGCGGCGAAGTAGAGGACGAGGATCGCCTGCATGCCGAGGAACGAGAACCGCTCCCAGACCTCCAGGCCCGACAGCGTCAGCAGACCCCGGGGGTGCCCGAGGAAGGCGTGGTCGTCCTCGGGGGGAGGCTGCTCGCCGTTCGGATCGGTGTCGATCGTTGTTCGGGACAAAGGGCATACTCCTGGTCGTATGAGCTGATCCCGAACATACCGGGGGTGACGGGAAGGCGCCCACGGTGATCGAAAGGTGACCGGATACGCTGGCTTGAGTGAATCGAGCGACACATCGACAATCCATGTGATCGTCAGCGTGATCGCCCGCAATCCGTGTGAACGATTCGTGGGAACATCAGCAGGCGTCAGCAGACAGGAGACCCCCTCGTGACCGTCGTCGGGCCGTTCGGTCTTAGCGTGCGGGACCAGGCTCTTGAGGCCGATGTCCAGACCGGGTTGGCGGCAGTGGAGGCGGGCCTCCTCGACGCCACCAAGAGCGATGTCCCCTTCATCACGGAGGCCGCGCAGCACCTCGTCCTGGCCGGTGGCAAGCGGTTCCGCCCCCTGCTCGTGATGCTCGCCGCCCAGTTCGGCGACCCCTACGCGCCCGGCGTGGTGCCCTCCGCCGTCGTCGTCGAACTCACCCACCTGGCCACGCTGTACCACGACGACGTCATGGACGAGGCCGACGTCCGGCGCGGCGTCGACAGCGCCAACACCCGCTGGGGCAACTCGATCGCCGTCCTCACGGGTGACTTCCTCTTCGCCCGCGCCTCGCACACGCTCGCGGACCTCGGCCCCGAGGCCGTACGCATCCAGTCCGAGGCGTTCGAACGGCTCGTCACCGGCCAGATCCTGGAGACCGCCGGTCCGCAGGAGGACCGCGACCCGGTCGACCACTACCTCGACGTCCTCGGCGGCAAGACCGGCTCCCTCGTGGCCGTCTCCTGCCGCTTCGGCGCCATGATGTCCGGCGCCGACGAGAGCGTCGTCGACATCCTCACCCAGTACGGCGAACGGCTCGGCGTCGCCTTCCAGCTCGCCGACGACGTCCTCGACATCGCCTCCGACTCCCACGAGTCCGGCAAGACCCCCGGCACCGACCTCCGCGAGGGCATCCCGACCCTGCCCGTCCTGCACCTGCGGGCCGCGGCCGCCGCGCACGGACGCCCCGAGGACCTGGAGCTCGTCGAACTCGTCGACGGCGACCTGACCGACGACACCCGGCACGCCGAGGTCCTGCGCCGGCTGCGCGCCCACCCGGCCCTGGAGCAGGCACGCCGGGACACCGTGCGGTACGCCGAGGAGGCGCGCGCGATGCTCGCACCGCTGCCGGACGGGTACGCGAAGGCGGCCCTCGCCGAGATGTGCGACGCGGTGGTGCACCGGGCGGGCTGACGGCCTCCGGAACGGCGTACAGGGCGGGCCGGCGGCCTCCGGGAACGGCGTACAGGACGGGCCGGCGGCCCCTGAACGGGCGTACGGGCGTTGTCCGACGCGGTCCGGAGGCGGCGTGCCGTCGGGTCCGGCGCGGTCCGGAAGCGGCGTGCCGTCGGGTCCGGCGCGGTCCGCCGTGCGGTGGCCCTTCTCAGGGTCGGGTCATCCCGAAGCAGTACGTGAGGTTGATCCCCGGGGCTGACGCTTCCGCCCCTCCCTTTTGGTGAGATGGAGACATCGACCAAGAGGGCCCGCAAGGGCACGGAGGTAGGGGAGACCATGGCAGAGTCCCGTAAGGCGAGCCGGTACATCGTCCCGGTCGCGGTGGCAGGAGTTGCCGCGGCGACCATCGGCCTTGTCCCGGCGCTGGCGGCGTCCGGCGACCCCGATCTGCCGGAGATCAGCGCCCAGCAGCTCATCGAGAAGATCGCCGCCTCCGACACCCAGACCCTGTCCGGCACGTTCCGGATCTCCACCGACCTGGGCCTGCCCCTGGACGGCCTGACGTCCGGCCTCGGCGGCCTCGCCGGCGGCCTGGGCGGCGGCGCGGGCGGCGGCTCGTCGGCCGACCCCTCGGAGCGGCTGACCCAGCTCGTCTCCGGCAGCCACACCCTGCGGGTGGCGGCGGACGGCCCCGAGCGCCAGAAGCTGACCGTGCTCGACGGCTCCGACGAGTACAGCCTGATCCACAACGGCAACGACGTCTGGGCCTACGACAGCAAGTCCAAGGAGGTCTTCCACGAGAAGGCCCCGGCTGACGCGGACGCCCCGGGCGCCCACGAAGGACCGAAGGGCCAGGAGCTCCCGGGCACGCCCAAGCAGCTCGCGGACGAGGTCCTGAAGGCGGCGGGCGACACCACGTCGATCACCGTCGACGGGACGGCGAAGGTGGCCGGCCGGGACGCGTACCAGCTGGTGATCAAGCCCAAGCAGTCCGGTTCGACGGTCGAGTCCGTGAAGATCGCGGTGGACGCGGCGAACGGCACCCCGCTGAAGTTCACCCTCGCCTCGGTCGAGGGCGGCAAGCCCGTCGTCGACGCGGGCTTCACGAAGATCGACTTCTCGAAGCCGGCCGCCTCCGACTTCACCTTCAAGGCGCCGGAGGGCGCGAAGGTGACCGAGGGCGGGGCGGAGAAGGAGGCCGGCGAGAAGGGCGACCCGTTCGGCGGACAGCTGCCGGAGGGCCTCGAGGACGCGTTCGGCGGCTTCGGTCCCGGCGCCGACTCCGACAAGGGCGGCGTGAACGTCATCGGCGAGGGCTGGACGACGATCGCGAAGATCGACACCGGGGCGCCCGCGCCCAGGACGGACGAGGCGCCGAAGGAGTTCCAGGGGCTCCTGGACTCCTTCGGCGACAAGGTCACCGGCGCGTTCGGCTCGGGCACTCTCTTCAAGACGAAGATCGTGAACGCGCTCCTCACCGACGACGGCAAGGTCTACGTCGGCGCGGTGACGAAGGACGCGCTGGTGCAGGCGGCGAACGCCGGCAAGTAGAGCGGCACGGAAGAGAGTTGGGACCCCGGGCGGGTCGGGGGCGATGTTCACCGACCCGCCCGGGCGTTCTTGTGTTCCGCTCCAGCGGCCTTACGGGAACGTCAGCTTGAAGCCGCTGATGTAGCCGGTGTCGACCGAGGCCTTGTCCTGGACGCGGAGCTTCCAGGCACCGTTGGCGACCTCGGAGGAGGCGTTCACGGTGAAGGTCTGGACGATGTTGTCGGCGCTGCCGCCCGACCGGTTGGACAGGCTGTAGACCGAGCCGTCCGGGGCGACGAGGTCGACGACGAGGTCACCGCGGTAGGTGTGGACGATGTCCACGCCGACGGCGAGGTTGCTCGGGGCGTTGCCCGTGACACCCGTGACGTTCACCGTCGAGGTCACCGCGGCGCCGTTGTCCGGGATCGAGACGTCGGCCGTGTTCTCGAAGACCGTGCCGGGCGGCGTGGTCGTACCGGCGGACAGCGTCCAGATCGCGTGCGCGATCGCGTCGCTGTTGCGGTCGAGAGCGGTGTCGTTGATGTTCGACGTCGTGTCGCAGGACGAGTGGTAGCAGCGGTCGAAGGCCGTGGCCGTACCGCCCCACTTCTGCACCTGGGCACTGGACTTGACCCGGCTGGCGCCCGTGAAGAGGCCGCCGACCGGGACACCGACGTTCTTGAAGGACGCGTGGTCGGAGCGGCCGTCGCCCTCCGTCTCGATCTCCGTCGGAACGCCGAGACCGGCGAAGTAGTTCTTGAAGGTCGTCTCGATCGTCGGGTCGTCGTCGTAGACGAAGTAGCCCGGGTTCGGCGAGCCGATCATGTCGAAGTTCAGGTAGCCGGAGAGCTTGGCCCGCTCGGCGGTGGGCAGCTGCGCCACGTAGTACTTCGAGCCGACGAGACCGAGCTCCTCAGCGCCCCACCAGCCGAAACGCAGGTGCTTGGTGGGCTGGTAGCCGGAGCGGGCGACGGCGAGGGCGGTCTCCAGGACGGCCGCGGAACCGGACCCGTTGTCGTTGATGCCGGGACCCGAGGTCACGGAGTCCAGGTGCGAACCGGCCATCAGGACCTGGTTCGGGTCGCCGCCGGGCCAGTCGGCTATCAGGTTGTAGCCGGTGGAACCGCCGGAGGTGAACTGCTGGACCGTGGTGGTGTAGCCGGCGGCGTCCAGCTTGGCCTTCACGAAGTCGATCGACGCCTTGTAGCCGGTGCGGCCGTGGGCGCGGTTGCCGCCGTTGGCGGTGGCGATCGACTGGAGGTCCGTCAAGTGCTGCTTGACGTTGGCCAGCGGGATGTCGGGCGCGGCTGCGGCCGCGGCCGGGTTGGCCGAGGCGGTGGTGCCGGTGAGCCCGGCGAGGGCGAGCGCCGCGAGAGCGGCGACCGCGGTGGCTTTGGTGACACGTCTGGGCACGGAGATGTTCATCTGTGGGGGCTCCGGATTCCGAACGGGGATGGGACGGAACGTGCGAGACGCCTCGGGCTTGAGTGCCACGAGGCGCTGGAGCTGTGCGAGTGCGTGTGCTGTGTTCAGTTGTCTGGGTGTTCAGATGTTCTGTTGTGCGTGCTGAATGTTCAGTGAGATTTTGACTCCGCGTCAAGAGCGGAAACCGGTCAGGTACGTTCGCTCACCGAACAAGCGCTTCCATGACGGCCTCTCGTACCCCCGGATCGGAGTCGTTCTCCAACTCCCCCAGAAGCAGGTCGACTCCGGGCGTGGACCAGGAGGACGCGGCCTCGACGAGGGCGATCCGCACGGTCGGGTCGTCGTGCCGCGCGAGCCGTGACAGCCGGGCGAGCGGAGCGCGCCGCCGCATCCCGTACCAGCCGAGCGCCTCGCGGAGCGCCGCCGTGTCGCCGCGGGCCTCGGCGGCGTCGATCCGGGCGAGCAGGACGCGGGGCGCGGGCGGCGGCCCGTCGAGCGGATGGGGCCGCCGCTCACGGAGCCGGCGGGCGCCGTAGCCGCCGCGGTCCCGGCAGCCGAAACAGAGACAGGGCGGTCGGCCGTGGGCGTCGGGTCGGTAGCGCCACCCGTTGACCTGGCGCACGGGCCGGATGTGCCGGACCTCGGAGGGGGAGACGGAGCGCGGCAGGAACACCTCCCAGCCCCGGCAGTCCTCGGCGTCGGCGACCCGCCGCACGGCCTCGGCGGCCGACACCTGCGGGGGCCGGTGGTCGCTGTACCGCCCGACGGTCACGGGCTCGTCGTCGGGCAGCCGCACGTGGACGGCGACGAGCCCACGGGGGCCGGGGCGACGGGCGAGCTCGCGCAGCCACTGGTGGGTGAGGGTGTACGAGGGGAGTACGGGGAAGAGGAACACGCCGCGCCACTGGGCGTGCCCGGCGGCCTTGAGCCCGGCACGACGGACGCGGGCGGAGTGGGCGGCGGGGGTGAGGTGAACGAAGGTCGCCATGGGCGTGATCGTAGGAGGCCCGGCGGGCTGGTCTCGACCGAGTTTCAGCTGGAGGGGGAGGGCGTGACGGGGCCGAAGTCGGCCCGGAACAGCGGAGGTTGGTCGATGACCTCGATGTAGACGATCCGGCCGTGCACGACGTCCAGGTTGAGCATCCCGGACTCGGGGAGGAGCAGGACGCAGCGATGGCCTTCGCCGAAGGGCTGCCCTTGGGGGTGGTCGGAGGTGCGGATGCTCTGGCAGAAGTCGTCACTGCAGCCGCAGGGCCCGTACATCCGCACGTCGTGAACGACGAGGGCGAGCTCCCGCTCGCCCTCGCTCTCGAGCAGCCGCACGAGCTCACGGACGAGGGACGGGTGGACGTCACGGAGGAGCGGGGGAGCGGGGGGAGCGGGAGGATCCTGGTCCATGGGTGGGAGCGTACGGAGGGTGTGGGGGGTGCGGGTGCGGGGGTGAGGTGTCTGGGGTTGCCGCCCAGGTCTACCTCGGGTGCGGCCGCCCTCTTTCCGAGTGTGGCGTCCTCCACCGCCGCGTCAAGGGCGCCTTCGGCGTCGGCTTCGCCGATGGGCTGCGCCCACCCTTGACCCGGCGGCGGAGGCCGCCTTTTCACACTCGGAGGGCGG
>NZ_JBHTSA010000066.1:0-47951 GCF_042795405.1 Streptomyces sp. NPDC056480
GACATCCGGTGCGGGCCCTTCGGCGTACGGGCGGGGTGGCGGGCCTCAGAGCGAGGGCGCGCCCTGCGGCTGCTGCGGCGGGATGCCGAGCGCCGCCGTGTACTGCGAGAGCACGAGCTTGCCGATCGCCGGGTAGGCGCCCAGCGGCTCGGCGGCGGCGCAGCCGGCCTCCTTCGAGGCCTCGTCGAGCAGGCCGTCGGCCAGCTCCGGGCCGATCAGGTACGGGGCGAGCGCGAGCTGCTCCGAACCGGAACCGCGCAGCTGCTCGGCGACGGAGGCGATCGAACCCTCCTGGTCGAGCGCGGCGGCGATGACGGGCACGGCGAGACGCGCGGCCAGCAGCATGCCGGTGATCCCCGCGGCCTGCACGGCCTCCTCGCCGCCGACCGTGGCGAGGATGATGCCGTCGGCGGCCGTCGCGACCGTGAACAGCCGGGCGCGGTCGGCGCGGGCCAGACCCGCCTCGGAGAGACGCACGTGCAGCGCCTCGGCGAGCAGCGGGTGCGGGCCGAGGACATCGGTGAGTTCGGCGGTGTTGCCGGCGTCCATGACGGCCTGGCGGACCTGGCGCGTCTGGGCGCTGTCCGGACCCGCGAGCAGCGGCACGACGACCGAGGCGGGGCCGGCGGGAGCGCTGACCTCGCGGCCGGCGGCCACGGCCAGCTCGTACCGCTCGGTGCGCAGCGTGGCGGCGACCGTCAGCACGGTCGCGAGCGAGGGGTACTCGCTGTCGTCGCCCTCGACGAAGCCGATCAGGGCGTCGAGGCCCGGCAGCTCGGAACGGGCGATGCTCACGACCTCTTCGGCCAGCGAGCGTATGGCGGCGGACGGCACGCCGGGCACAGCGAGAACCAGTGCGGGAGCGCCCTCGGGCGCCGCCGCGGGTTCGGGGCGACGGTGCCGCCCGGACTGACGGGGTCGAGGCATTCGTACAGGCAGGCCGGAAGCAGGCCCAGTGGGGGAGCTCATGGCGCCGCATGCTACTGGTTTCGCCTGGGGCGGCGTCGGCTGAGGTACGATCATGCGCCTTCTGCCCCCCTATGTCCCCCCTAGGGCGCGTCCGGAATGCGGTTCGCGCTCTCCCCGCGCGTCGACGCACCGCCTCCCACCTGGGCGGATGAGGCGGTGCGTGGGGCGTCCTCCCCGAACAGGCGCAGCAGCGCGGGGTCCTCCGGCAGTCGCAGCGTGCCGGTGGCGAGCGCCGCCGCGAGCGCGACGGCCCCGGCCTGCGGATCCCCCGCGGGGTCGACCGTCCGGGCCTGCGGGACGAGCTCCCCGAGCGCCGCGCGCAGCGGTACGAGCAGGGGGTCCCCCATCTTGAACAGGCCGCCCGTCAGCGCCACCAGCGCTCCCGGCCCGGCCGGGCAGGCCGCCTCGGCGGCCTCGGCGATGTGCCGGGCCGCCCGCGCCAGGATGTCCGCCGCCACCGGGTCCTCGGCGGCGCACAGTCCCACCTCGGGGGCGAAGGAGGCGAGCACCGCGGGCCGGTCGGTACGGGGGTAGAGGGCGCCCGGCAGGCCGGCCGCCGGACCGAACAGCTTCTCCGCCCGGGCCAGGAGCGCCGCCGAGCCGCCCCGCCGCCCGTCGTACGCGCGCATGGCCGCCTCCAGGCCCGCCCGGCCGATCCAGGCGCCGCTGCCGCAGTCGCCGAGGAGATGGCCCCAGCCGTCGGCCCGCCGCCAGGACGTCAGATCCGTGCCGAGCGCGATCATCCCCGTACCGCCGGCGACGACGGCCCCCGGCCGCTGTCCCAGCGCACCGGCGTACGCGGTGACGGCGTCGGCCGCCAGCGCGAGCCGCCGTACCCCCCAGGCCTCGGCGAAGGCACCCGGCAGTTCGGCCCGCAGCTCGTCCCCGAGGGTCGCCATCCCGGCGGCTCCCACGGCCACGGCGACGACGGGCCGTGCGCCGTGAGACTCCGTCAGGGCCCGTACGGCCGGCAGGACCTGGTCGAGGAAGTGCCGGGCGGAGATCCCGCCGGGGCCGGTCCGCACCGGTTCCCGCGACGCGCGGGTGTCGAGCACGGTGCCGCTCGCCGCCTCGGCCAGCGCGATCCGGAGTCCCGAACCCCCGGAGTCGACACCGACGACCAGTGCGCCGGAAGGGTCGTTCACGGAAGCCACGGAGGCGACAGAGGTCACGGTGCACCGTCCTCGCAACGAGTGGGGCGGGGGAGTGGGCGGAGTCTAGGGGGTGGCCCGTCGCGGCGCCCGAACCGGGGTGTCACAGTAGGCCGGTAGAGTGACGGACCGTGACAGCGCGACCTTTGAAGGAACTGGTGGAGCCCGGCTGGGCGGAGGCTCTGAGCCCCGTGGCAGGCCGCGTGGCGGAGATGGGTGACTTCCTGCGGGCGGAGATCGCCGCGGGCCGGACGTATCTGCCGGCCGGGGCGCACGTCCTGCGGGCGTTCCAGCAGCCCTTCGACGACGTGCGGGTTCTGATCGTGGGTCAGGACCCCTATCCGACACCGGGAATGGCCATCGGGCTCAGCTTCGCGGTCGCGCCCGAGGTCCGTCAGCTGCCGGGCAGCCTGGAGAACATCTTCCGGGAGCTGCACACCGACCTCGGGATGCCCCGGCCGTCGAACGGCGATCTGACCCCCTGGACCCGGCAGGGCGTCCTCCTCCTCAACAGGGCGCTGACCACCGCCCCGCGCAAGCCGGCCGCGCACCGCGGGAAGGGCTGGGAAGAGGTGACCGAGCAGGCGATCCGCGCGCTGGCCGCCCGGGGCAAGCCCCTGGTGTCGATCCTGTGGGGCCGCGACGCGCGCAACGCCCGGCCCCTCCTCGGCAATCTGCCGGCGATCGAGTCCGCGCACCCGTCCCCGATGTCGGCGGACCGCGGCTTCTTCGGCTCCCGTCCCTTCAGCCGCGCCAACGAACTCCTCCTGGAGCAGGGCGCCCAGCCGGTGGACTGGCGCCTGCCCTGACCCGCGGTGGCCTCCTCCCCGCGGAGGAGGCCACGGAAGCGCCCGGCCACGGAAGCGCCCGGGCGTCGACCGGAACCGCCCCCGACGCGGAACCGCCCCCGACGCGGAACCGCCCCGCCTCAGATCACGGCCGCCCGCACGCACAGCACGTCCGGCAGGTGTTCGGCGAGGAGTCGCCAGCTGTCGCCGTCGTCGGCGCTCCCGTACACCTCGCCGTTGCGGTTGCCGAAGTACACGCCCGCCGGGTCCGCGTCGTCGGTGCACAGCGCGTCCCGGAGCACCGTGCCGTAGTGGTCGCCCTCGGGCAGCCCCCGGCTCAGCGGCTCCCAGGTGGCTCCGGCGTCGGTCGTACGGTAGACCCGGCACCGGCGGCCGGCCGGGACCCGGTCGGAGTCCGCGGTGATGGGGAAGACATAGGCGGTGTCCGGGCGGTGCGGGTGCGCGGCGACGGCGAAGCCGAAGTCGGACGGCAGGCCGGAGCCGATGTCCGTCCAGCTGGCGCCCGCGTCGTCGCTGCGGAAGACGCCCCAGTGGTTCTGCAGATAGAGCCGGTCGAGATCGCCCGCGTCCTGGGCGATCTTGTGGACGCACTGCCCGAAGACCGGATGCGGATCCGGCAGGAACACCGCCGACACGCCCTTGTTGGAGGGCTCCCAGGCGGCCCCGCCGTCCTGGGAGCGGAACACCCCGGCGGTGGACACGGCGACGGTGACGGCCGCCGGGTCGCGCCGGTCGGTCACCACGGTGTGCACGGCCTCGCCGCCCCCGCCCGGCACCCACTGGGAGCGGGTCGGGTGCTCCCACAGCGGGCGGACGAGCTCGAAGGACTCCCCGCCGTCCCCGGACCGGAAGAGCGCGGCCGGCTCCGTCCCCGCGTACACGACGCCGGGGGAGTGCTCCGGTGCCGGGTGCAGCTGCCAGACGCGCTCCAGGGAGGCGCCGGTGTCCTCGGGGAACCTGACGGCCGGCCGCGCCGGTTCGGTCCAGGTCCGGCCGAGGTCGTCGGAGTGGAAGACCGAAGGCCCCCAGTGGGCGCTGTCCCCGCCCACGAGCAGCCGCGGGGTCGGTCCGCGGGTGTCGATGGCGACCGAGTAGACCGCCTGTGCGGGGAAGGCCGGATCGTCGAACTCCCATCGGCCGTCGTGCCTGCGGCCGATGAAGAGCCCCTTGCGGGTGCCTACGGTGAGGAGTACGTCGGGCATGGCTGCCAACCTCCAGGACGCCGTTGTCGCGGATACGGGCCAGTCTGCACCCGGCCACTGACAACGGCTCCCGGACACTCCAGGAGACGCCCGCGCCACGCCGTACCCGCGTGGTTCAGGGGCCGGCGGTCACCGCGCGGGCCTCAGATCGCCCAGGCGTACTGGGGCGGCGCCGCGTGCGTGGTCGCGCCCAGGTCGCGGGCGGCGCGGCGGGCCCAGGAGGCGTCGCGCAGCAGCTCGCGGCCGAGGAGGACCGCGTCGGCCTCGCCGTTGGCGACGATCTTCTCGGCCTGGTCGCTCTCGGTGATCAGGCCTACGGCGGCCACCGGCAGCCCGGTCTCCGCCTTGACGCGGGCCGCGAAGGGCACCTGGTAGCCGGGGCCGACCGGGATCTCGGCCGGTCCGCCGTTGCCACCGCTGGAGACGTCGAGGAGGTCGACGCCGTGCTCGCGGAGGAGCGCGGCGAACCGTACGGTCTCGTCGACCGTCCAGCCCTGTTCCTCCAGCCAGTCGGTGGCGGAGATGCGGAAGAAGACGGGCAGTTCCTCGGGCCACACGGACCGCACGGCGTCGACGACCTCCAGGGCGAGCCGGGTCCGGTTCTCGAAGGAACCGCCGTACGCGTCGGTGCGGTGGTTGCTGTGCGGGGAGAGGAACTCGCCGATCAGATAGCCGTGGGCGCCGTGCACCTCGATGACCTGGAAGCCGGCGTCGAGCGCCCGGCGGGCGGCGTCCGCGAACTGCCCGGTGATCTCCCGGATCCTGTCGACGGTCAGCTCGGTCGGCACCGGGTAGCCCTCGGCGAACCCGACGGGGCTCGGCGCGACGGGCTGCCAGCGGGGACCGCCTTCGGGGACGGGCCCGCGGCCCTCCCAGGGGCGCTTGGTCGAGGCCTTGCGCCCGGCGTGCCCGATCTGGATGCCGGGGACGGTGCCGTGGTCCTTGAGGAAGCCGGCGATGCGGCGGAGGGCCTCGGTCTGGGTGTCGTTCCAGAGGCCGAGGTCCGCCGGGCTGATCCGGCCCTCGGCGGCGACGGCGGTCGCCTCGACCAGGATCAGCCCCGTGCCGCCGGTGGCCCGGGAGGCGTAGTGGGCGAAGTGCCAGTCCGTGGCGACACCCGCGTTCGGTCCGGTCATCTCCGCCGAGTACTGGCACATGGGCGCCATCCAGACCCGGTTGGGGACGGTCAGGGACCGCAGGGTGTAGGGCTCGAACAGGGCGACGCTCATGACGGACTCCGTTTCGGGATGCCTCGAAGGACGCTAGTACGGTAACCATCGTAGTACGGCGTCTGTCAAACTACGAGGGTTCTCGTACAATGGCCCGTATCCCGGATGAAGTGGAGCCGCCGCCATGACGACCGCCACCAGCCCTCGCGCCCTCGAACACCCCACGCGTGACCAGATCCGACTGGAGGCGGTGCTGCACGCGCTCGCGGACCCGGTGCGGCTCCTGATCGTGCGGGACATGGCGCGCGAGCGCGCCGAACTGAGCTGCTCGCACTTCGACCTCCCGGTGACCAAGTCCACGACGACGCACCACTTCCGGGTGCTGCGCGAGGGCGGAGTCATCCGGCAGACGTACCGCGGTACGGCCAAACTCAACGCCCTGCGCGAGGACGACCTCGAAGCCCTCTTCCCGGGCCTCCTCGCCGCCGTTCTCGCGGCGGCGGGAGCCCAGGCCGTCCGCGAGAACACCCCCGAGCCCCCGGCCGCCTGAGAGGTGCGCCCGGAGCCGGGGCCGTCCGCGACCACGAACTCGGCGCTCGGCCCCCACGGGGAGGAGGGTCCACCACGCCGACAAGGGCGGAGGGTTCACCTCGGTGCTCAGCCCCCACGGGGAGGAGGCGACCGGCATCCGCCCGGACGGACCTGAGCGCACCTCGGGCTACAGGGACCGCATCCTTCCGATCTCCGCCGACTGCTGGGCGATCACGTCGTTCGCCATCTCCTCCACGAGGACGTTGTTGCCCTCGCTCAGCACCTCGGCGGCCATCGTCACCGCCCCCTCGTGGTGCGTGATCATCAGCTTCAGGAACAGCTCGTCGAAGGCCTTGCCCTTCGCGCTCCCGAGCTGCTTCAGCTGCGCCTCGCTCGCCATGCCCGGCATCGAGTGATGGTCGTGGCCCGTCTGTTCGCGCGGGCCACCGTTGTTTTTCAGCCAACCTTCCATCGCGGCGATCTCCGGCTTCTGTGCCGCCGCGATGCGCTCGGCGACCCCCTTCACCTGAGCCGAGGCCGCCCGCTGCGGGGCCAGCGCTGTCATGGTGAGGGCCTGCCGGTGGTGCACGATCATCATCTGCGCGTAGGTGAAGTCCGCGCTGTTCGGGCTCTGGTCCGGAAGCAGCTTCGCGGCCTCCTCGGGAGATATCCGCCTGGCCGCCTCACCGGGCTTGCCCGGCGCGACCACCGTCCCGGCCGATTCCCTCGCCGCCTCGGGCGCACCCTTCTCGGGCCCCGACTCGCAGGCGGTCAGGGCGAGTACGGCGACGGCGGACAGGGCCACGGCGACGACGGCACGCTGACAGCGGATCAACAACGCGACCTCCAGATGTTCTTGCGGGGACAGTGACCGTTCCTAGCACTTTTCTCGGGGCTACCGATCAAAAACCTTCATTACGTCTGTGTTGCCATCTGTTGAGATGTGCACGGCAAGGAAGATACTGCCGGGGTCCAACACCCGTTCAATGCTGAACGGACACCAGGGAGGACGGAGTGACTTCGTTGCGTACCCCGCGTACCACGTCCATCACGCGCGACCCGCGTGCCAGGCTCAGACGCCTTGGCGTGGCATCCGCCGCGGCCGGACTGATGGCCACACTGCTCGTGGCGGGCCCCGCCACCGCGACCCCCGACCCGGGAGACGTGCCCGCCCAGGGCAAGGTCTCCTCGGCACAGGCGGCCGAGGCGCGTGCCGCGATACAGAGCGGTGAGATACCCGGCGTGGACGAGATCGTCCACAGCTCGAACATCGAGCACCTTGCCAACATCCCCAAGGACGCCCTCCCGGGCACCAACTCGGACCTCGCCTTCCAGGGCAAGTACGCCTTCGCCGGCAACTACGACGGCTTCCGGATCTTCGACATCAGCAACCCGAAGTCCCCGAAGACCGTCGCCCAGGTCCTCTGCCCGGGCTCCCAGAACGACATCTCCGTCTCCGGGGACCTCCTGTTCCTCTCGACGGACTCCTCCCGGAGCGACAACTCCTGCGCCAGCACGACGCAGCCCGCCTCGGTCAAGGAATCCTGGGAGGGCATGAAGATCTTCGACATCAGCGACATCCGGAACCCGAGGTACGTCGCCGCCGTCGAGACCGCGTGCGGTTCGCACACCAACACGCTGGTTCCCAAGAAGCGGGACGTCTACATCTACGTCTCCTCGTACTCGCCCAACGCCGCGTTCCCCGACTGCCAGCCCCCGCACGACGGCATCTCGGTCATCAAGGTGCCCCGCAGGGCTCCCGAGAAGGCCGCGCTCGTCGGCTTCCCCGTCCTCTTCCCGGGCGAGGGCCCGGACGGCGGCGGCAACCCCGGTGGCCCGACCAACCCGGGCGTCTCCAAGACCACCGGCTGCCACGACATCACCGTGCTCCCGGAGAAGGACCTCGCGGCCGGCGCCTGCATGGGTGACGGCATCCTCTTCGACATCGAGGACCCCGAGCACCCGCGGGTGATCGACCGTGTCCAGGACAACGTCAACTTCGCGTTCTGGCACTCCGCGACCTTCAACCAGAAGGCGAACAAGGTCGTCTTCACCGACGAGCTCGGCGGCGGCGGCGCGGCCACCTGCAACGCCGAGGTCGGCCCGAACCGCGGTGCCGACGGCATCTACGACATCGTCGGCAAGGGCAAGAAGAGCAAGCTGGTCTTCCGCAGCTACTTCAAGATCCCGCGCCACCAGGCCGACACCGAGAACTGCGTCGCCCACAACGGCTCGCTGATCCCGGTCAAGGGCAAGGACATCATGGTCCAGGCCTGGTACCAGGGCGGCATCTCCGTCTGGGACTTCACCGACTCCCGCAAGCCCAAGGAGATCGCCTACTTCGAGCGCGGCCCGCTGTCCGCCACCACCATCGCCACCGGTGGCTCGTGGTCCGCGTACTACTACAACGGCTACATCTACTCGAACGACATCGCCAAGGGCTTCGACGTGCTGAAGCTCTCCGACCGCCGTACCGACCCCGCGAAGCGGATCCGGATGGACGAGCTCAACGTCCAGACCCAGCCGGACTACTTCGACTTCGACCACTGAGCGGAGCCGTGACCGCCGGCCGTCGGCTCACGACGGCCGGCTGACGGCCTGACCCGCCGGCGCGCCGTCGGGCGGACCCCCGTCCGGCGGCGCGCCCGCCTCCCAGTCCAGGCCGTAGCGGTGGAACAGCTCCGAGCGCAGCCGCGCCAGCGGCATCTGCGCCCCCGGCAGCAGCACCGCCACCACCGCGCCCATCAGCAGGGCGCGCAGCATCGGATAGTCCGTGTCCACGTCCTCGGAGCCGTACCGCGTCACCGTGTCCCGCAGCAGGAACGCGAGGCGCTGCTGCTCCGGGCACTGCACGAAGCCCTCGGCCTGCAGGATCCCCGCCATGTGCGTCCGCATCAGGGTCGGCCGGTCCGCGGCGAGCCCCAGGATCGCGTCGATCGCGCGGGCCATGCGCTCGCGGCCGTCCTCCGTGCGCGGCTCGCGCTCCAGCGCCTCCTCCAGGGTGAGGTGCATCAGCCGGTGCACCGCCGACTGGAGAAGCTGCCGCTTGCCCGGGAAGTAGTACGAGATCAGACCGCGTGCCGAACCGGCCCGTTCCGCGATGTCGCCGAGTGTCGTCGCCTCGTAACCACGCGTGTCGACGAGCTCCACCGTGGCCTGCAGAATGCGCTCCCGGGACCTGCGGCGGAGCTCTTCATTGACCGATGGGCTACGCGGGGACATGCTTGACTCCTGCGTTGACTGGCTGCCGGCCAATATACTCGGCGCATCCCGTCGGGCTGCCCTCGTGACAGACCGCCGGGGATGCCGTCTGTTCTGGGCGACACGGGGGATCGTCCAGAACAGGCGGCTTCATCCTGTTCCTCCCATTCTGCTCCCCTCGCCGTCGCTCCCGCCGGGGGCGACCCGGGGTGTACGACGCTCGCTCCTGCGGTACGTCAGGATCGCGGTGGCCACACAGCACCAGCCGAGCAGCCAGCCCGCGACCACGTCCGAGGGCCAGTGCACGCCCAGATAGACCCGCGTCCAGCCCACCCCGAGCACCGAGACGACCGCCAGGCTCGTGAGGGCGCCCCAGCCGCGCCACTCGCCGCGCCATCGCAGCGCGAGGACCCAGAGCAGCAGCCCGCAGGTGACCATGGCCGTCATCGCGTGCCCGGACGGGAAGGCGGCGAAGCGCGCCGAGTCGACCGGATCGCTCCACTGCGGCCGGTCCCGCCCCACGAGGGTCTTGAGGCCCTGCTGGAGCGCCACGGCCAGCAGGCTCGTCAGGGCCACCCACAGGGCGAGCCGCCGCTCCCGACCCCACCACAGCAGCACCACCGTCGCGGCGGCCAGCGCGCGCATCGTCCACGGGTCCCACACCCAGTCGCTGAGGAAGCGGTGCACCTGGGTGAGTCCCGGTTCGGCCACCGCGTCACGGTGCAGCGCCTCGGTCACCGACCGGTCGAAGGAGAGCAGCGGCGTCCATCCCACGGCGACGAGCACGAGCAGGAGAACGGCCAGGACTCCGGAGATCACGGCGGAGGAGCGCATGCGTCGATCCTGCCCGACGATCGGCCCCGACCGTTCCTCCCCGCCCCCCGCGCGCGCCGCCGCGCGCGACCGGACCGGCGATCCTGCCGTCACCCCTGTCCCAGCGCGCTGAGCGCCGGGACGAAGGCCACGAGCACCGGGACCACCGGCACCAGGGAGGCGGCCGCGGTCAGCCGGAGCCGGCGGCCGGCGGTGAGCCGGGGCGCCGCGGTCAGCAGCCGGTTCACCCGGCGCGGCAGATCGCCGTACGGGGCCTGGCCCGGCCCGAACACGCCCCGGTCCTCGTTCAGTTCGACCAGCGCGAGCGCGATCGTCAGCCGCCCGAACCGGCGCGAGGCCACATCGTCGGCGGCCAGCTCCACCAGCCGGTGCATCTCCTCGCGGAAGGCCGCGAAGACCGGGATCCCCGGGAATCCGGCGGCCAGCGCCGCCGAGGAGTGGAGCAGCCAGTCGTGCCGGGCGCGCGCGTGCCCCTGCTCGTGCGCGAGGACGGCGTCCAGCTGACGCCCCTTCAACCGCCGCAGCGCCGCCGTGGTGATGACCAGCCGGGGTGTGCTCCCCGACAGCCACCAGGCGTTCGCCCGCTCACCCTCCAGGACCACGAGGCGCTCGCTGCCCGGCTCCTCGCCGGGGAGCAGGGGCGCGCGGACGAGCAGATCGCAGCGGCGCTGCCTGCGCCGCGACCTGGCCTGGCTGAACTCGCGGCCCAGCATCGCTCCGGACCACACCCCGCCCGCGGCCAGGGCCACCGCGAGCACCGCGGACCAGGGCCCGGTCGTCCCCAGTTCGTACGCGTCGATCACCGCGCGCGGCGCGGGAGCGAAGATCTGCCCCCGTACGGCCTGCCAGGCGGTCGACGCGCTGAACGTCATGGAGAGCGCGAAGCTCAGCAGTACGGCGCCGACCACGCACTGCCACACCCAGAGGGCCACCACGGGTTCTCGCTCGACCCAGTCCGCCCGCGACAGCAGCCGGGGGGCCGCGAGGGCGGTCAGAACTCCGAGCAGGAACAGCGCGAGGGAGACCCACATGGCGCCAGCCTATGAGCGCGGTACTGGTCGGGGGTATGCCCCGGGACGGCAAGTGACGTACGCCACGGTTTGGTTGAGCCGGGCGGCCCGGCGAAGCCCGGTCGGACGCCGGGCGGAACTCACAGCGCGACCAGCATGGCCGGCATCGCGAGCGCCATCGACAGCCGGCAGGCGAGCGCAAGCTCCGGGCGGGCCGCCCAGGCCTGCCCCGGCCCGCGGCCCGGGACCGGGCCGCCGGCCGTCGCCGTCGCCGGTATCGCGACCGGCACGAGTCTCGTGCCCGCGTGCAGCACGTACACCGTGTAATAGAGGAGCAGCCCGCCCGTGAGGACGGGGACGCCGCCCGCCGTGCCCGCCGTGTGCCCCGCGTGCGCCCCCGCGCCGGGAGCCGCCATCGACACCGCCATGTAGACCATGGCGAGCGAGCCGACGAGGTGGTGCAGATGGTGTCCGCCGTGCCGGACCGCCGTGAGACCGTGCAGCGCCGCGCCGCCGAACACCGCCGCGTACACCGCCCAGCTCCACTCCGGCGGGGTGAGCGCCGCCGTGGGCAGCGCCATCGACGCCATCCCGAAGCCCATCACCGCCTCACCGCCGGCGGCCCGCCGCTCCTCCCCGGCGGACGCGCGCATCCGCAGCAGGCAGTACACGCCCGTCACCGCGCAGAGCACGACCATCAACCACCCGGACAGGGCCGGTCCGTGCACGGCACACCTCCCCCTCGACGCCGTCCCCTCCCCGGAGGATGCCCGCGTCCGGCCGGGCACACGCGGGCGCACGGGTGCGTACGGGCGTACGAGGGGGAGTGAAAGGTGCGGGCGTTAGGCTCGGGACGATCGCGTACGGCGATCGTCAGCACCCGAGGGGAGCCCCGTTCACATGGACACCGCCACGTCGCACGAGACAGGCCGGATCAGCTACCGCGAGGCGGTCCTGGACGACGTCCCGGCCCTCGTCCCGCTCGTCGAGTCGGCCTACCGGGGCGACGCCAGCCGGGGCGGCTGGACCACCGAGGCGGACATCCTCCAGGGGCAGCGCACCGACCCGGAGGGCGTCGCCGCCGTGATCACCACGCCGGACAGCCGGCTCCTGGTCGTCGAGCGCGACGGCGAGATCGTCGCCTGCTGCCAGCTGGAGCACCGCGGCGAGGCCGGCTACTTCGGGATGTTCGCGGTCCGCCCCGAGCTCCAGGGGGCCGGTCTCGGCAAGCAGATCATCGCGGAGGCCGAGCGCCGGGTGCGCGAGCTGTGGGACGTCCGCGAGATGCACATGACCGTGATCTCCGTACGGGAGGAGCTCATCGCCTGGTACGAGCGCCGCGGCTACCGGCGCACCGGACGGATGACTCCCTTCCCGTACGGCGACGAGCGCTTCGGCCTGCCCCAGCGCGACGACCTGGAGTTCGAGCTCCTGGTGAAGCCGCTGAGCTGACAAACGCGGCGGAAGGGTGGCTTCCCCCCTGGCTCGCAGGAAAAACTTCTGTGATCAGGGGGGTGGCACAGGATAATTTCTCTTGCCCCCTCTTGTGGCCGAGAACCGTCCACGGTTACGGTGTCTTAACGCGAGGTTCTCCTGTGGAGGAAGAGGCATGACGGAAATTCTTGTGCAGGACGTGACTGGTGGGGGGATATCCACCGCCGCCCGGGTGATCGACCACCCCGCCTGGCCCGAGCTCAAGAATGCCGTGGAGGAGATCCGCACCTGGCAGAGCGCGGACGGCTCCATCGACTTCGAGCGCGAGGACGCGCCCGCCAAGGACCTGGCCGAGCTGACCCTCGCCCGGGTCACCGCCGCGGTCGAGCAGCTCTCCCCGCTCGTCCCGCACGACGGCGCCTACCACCGCGCCCTCGTCTCGGACCTGCGCAAGTGGGCCGAGAGCGGCTTCGCCGTCCCGGACTTCCTGGACTCGCTGCTCGCCTTCCAGCCGGCCGCCGACCGCGAGGACGGGCTCCAGCACCTGGTGCTGTTCCCGATGTACACGCAGAACGGCAACCCCGACCGCAACCTCGAGGCCGTCGTGCTGCGCATGGTGTGGCCGGAGTGGCTCGCCGAGCTCGAGCGCACCCGCTACGACAACCCGCTGTTCTGCGGGATCACCTTCGAGGACTTCACCGCCGGGTACGACACCAACTCGGCCGTCCTCTTCCCGGAGACCATCGCCGTCCGCGAGGCCCCCGAGCGCTTCACCTGGGGCGGGATCTTCTGCGACCGCGAGGCCGCCCGCTTCCGCAAGGTCACCGAGGCCGCCGTCGACACGCTCGGCATCCGGCTGCCCGCCGACATCGCCGCGATGATCGACGACCAGGAGCGCTGCGAGAAGGCCTTCGTGCTCTGGGACATGGTCCACGACCGCACCCACAGCCACGGCGACCTGCCGTTCGACCCCTTCATGATCAAGCAGCGCCAGCCCTTCTGGATGTACGGCCTCGAGGAGCTCCGCTGCGACCTCACCGCCTTCAAGGAGGCCGTGAAGCTGGAGGCCGAGGGCAACACCCACGGCCGTGACGTGCAGTACGCGGTTCTCTTCGACCGGATGTTCCGCTTCCCGCTCTCCGGCGACCGCAACCGCAACTACGACGGTCTCGGCGGCCAGCTCCTCTTCGCGTACCTCCACAAGAACGACGTGGTGCGCTGGACGGACAACACCCTCAAGATCGACTGGGAGCGGGCCCCCGAGGTCACCAACCAGCTCTGCGCCGACATCGAGAAGCTCTACCGCGACGGCATCGACCGCCCCAAGCTCGTCCACTGGTTCAAGGCGTACGAGCTCGTCTCCACCTACCTCGCCCCGCACCCGGGCTCGAAGTGGGCCAAGGGTCCCGACGCCCTCGACCTCTCCCTCCCGCCCCGCAAGCTCGTCGACGACGTGCTTCCGGACGAGTTTCCGCTCAGCATGTTCTTTGAGGCCCTCGCCAAGAAGCTGAAGGGCGTGATCGCCGACACCAAGGGGATCACCGCCGCCGACGTCTCGCGGACCGAGCGGGCCGAGCGGGCTGCCGCGTGAGCGCTCGTACCGACGACACGGAGGAGGCGTCGCCCATGACCGCCAACGGAAACGGCGGGCCGCTCGACGGCGCCGTCATCGCGGTCGCCGGTGCGGCCGGCCCGGCCGGCCGTGCGGCGCTGCTGCGCCTCGCCGAAGCGGGCGCGACCGTCGTCGGCTCCGACGCCGACCCGGCGCGCCTCGCGGAGGCCGTCGACGCCGCCCGCTACGCCCACGGCGGCGCCAAGGTCGTCGGTGACACCGTCGACCTGCTCGACCTGGACGCCACGCGCGACTGGGCCGCGAAGACCGAGAAGGAGTTCGGCCGGATCGACGGCCTGGTCCACCTCGTCGGCGGCTGGCGCGGCAGCTCCTCCTTCACGGAGACCGACCTCGCGGACTGGGACTTCCTGGAGAAGCTCCTCATCCGCACGGTCCAGAACACCTCGCTCGCCTTCCACGACGGACTGCTGCGGGCCGGCGGCCGCGGCCGCTACGCCCTGATCAGCCAGGTCGGCGCGCACAAGCCGCTCGCCAACAACGCCGCGTACAACGCGGGCAAGGCGGCCGCGGAGGCCTGGACCCTCGCGATGGCCGACTCGTTCCGCAAGCTGGGGGGCGACGAAGGCCCGCAGGCGGCGGCTGCGATCCTGGTGATCAAGGCATTGGTGCACGACGCCATGCGCGCCGAACGCCCCAACGCGAAGTTCGCGGGCTTCACCGACGTCAAGGACCTGGCCGACGAGATCGCCGGGCTCTGGGACAAGCCCGCCCAGGAAGTGAATGGACAGCGTCTGTGGCTGACCCCCAAGCCGTGACCGCGGCCCTCGGCCCCAGGACCGACGCACGTCGTCACCACGACCCGTCGGTCCGGGGCTTCGCCAGCGACAACTACGCCGGCGCCCACCCCGAGGTCCTCGCGGCCCTCGCCCTCGCCAACGACGGCCACCAGGTCGCCTACGGCGAGGACCAGTACACCGAGCACCTCCAGCGGATCATGCACAGCCACTTCGGCCCCATGGCCGAGGCCTTCCCGGTCTTCAACGGGACCGGGGCGAACGTGACCGCCCTCCAGGCGCTCACCGACCGCTGGGGCGCCGTCATCTGCGCCGAGTCCGCGCACATCAACGTGGACGAGGGCGGGGCGCCGGAGCGCATGGGCGGCCTCAAGCTGCTCACCGTGCCGACCCCGGACGGCAAGCTCACCCCCGAGCTGATCGACCGGCAGGCCTGGGGCTGGGAGGACGAGCACCGGGCGATGCCGCAGGTCGTCTCGATCACCCAGAACACGGAGCTCGGCACCGTCTACACGGTGGACGAGATCCGCGCGATCGTCGAGCACTCCCACGCCAAGGGAATGAAGGTGCACCTCGACGGGGCCCGGATAGCCAACGCCGCCGCCTCGCTCGACGTGCCGATGCGCGCCTTCACCAACGCCGTGGGCGTCGACGTCATCTCGTACGGCGGCACGAAGAACGGCATGCTCTTCGGTGAGGCGATCGTCGTCCTCAACCCCGACGCGGTCAGTCACATGAAGCACCTGCGCAAGCTGTCCATGCAGCTCGCGTCGAAGATGCGCTTCGTGTCGGTGCAGCTGGAGGCCCTTCTCGCGAAGGACCTGTGGCTGCGCAACGCCCGCCACTCCAACGCGATGGCCCAGCGCCTCGCCACCGGCGTGCGTGAGCTCGACGGGGTGGAGATCCTCTACCCGGTGCAGGCCAACGCGGTCTTCGCCCGTCTGCCGCACGAGGTCACCCGGCGGCTCCAGGAGCGGTTCCGCTTCTACTTCTGGGACGAGACGGCCGGCGACGTGCGCTGGATGTGCGCCTTCGACACCACGGAGGACGACGTGGACGCCTTCCTCCAGGCCCTGAAGGAAGAGCTGGCACGCTAGTCGCTGTATGAGTATGCGGCCGGACGGAAAGTCATTGACTTCCGTCCGGCCGTTTCCGTACGCTCCACGCGCATGGAACCCAGGGACCTCATCCAGCAGAACCCCGACATCTCGGCCTATCTAGCCACCAGCGAAGCCGTCGACCACGACCATCCGGTGGTCCGGGCCGTCGTGGCGCGCCTCGCGGATGACCACCCCGACGCATACGCATACGCCGAAGCCGCCTATCGATACGTCCGCGACACCGTCCCGCACTCCGCCGACGCCGACGACCCCCGCGTCACCTGGCGCGCCTCCGACGTCCTGGAGCGGCGCACCGGCATCTGCTACGCCAAGTCGATCGCGTACGCCGCACTCCTGCGGGCCCGGGGCATCCCGGCCGCCCTCTGCTACCAGCGGCTCGCCGACGACGACGGCTCGAACCCGGTGATCCACGGTCTCGTCGCCGTGCTGCTGCCCGGGGAGCGGGACTGGGCCCGCCAGGACGTACGCGGGAACAAGCCCGGAGTCGACGCCCGGTTCTCCCTGAAGGGGGAGCGGCTGGCCTGGACCGTCCGGCCGGAGTGCAATGAAGTGGATTATCCAGTGCTCTACACTGAACCGCATGCGGCTGTATTGGACGCGCTGCGCGCCGCGCCCGACCGGCCCCACCTCTGGCGGACGCTCCCCACGGAGCTCTGACCCCGGACACAAGCGAACGGCGGACCATGACCCTCACGCTCACCGTCTCCGACGAGGTGCGCACCCTCGTACCCGGCTTCACCGCCCTGGTGATCGAGGCCCACGGCCTGGTCAACGGGCCCAGCGACGAGGCGAGTTCGGCCCTCCTCGACGACGCCGCACGCCGGCTCGCCGAGCGGCTCGACGGCCGGACCCCGGACCAGGACCCGCACATCGCCGCCTGGCGCGCCGCGTACACCGCGTTCGGCGCCAAGCCCTCCCGCACCCGCAACTCCGCGGAGGCGCTCGCCAGGCGGGCGCTCGCGGACGGCGGGCTGCCCCGCATCAACCGGCTCGTCGACGCCTACAACGCGGTGAGCGTCGCCCACCTCGTCCCCGTCGGCGGCGAGGACCTGGGCAGGATCCGGGGCGCCATGCGCCTGGTCCGCGCCACCGGCGGCGAGCCCTTCGTCACCATGGCGGGCGGCGCGGAGACGGTGGAGCACCCCGAGGCCGGGGAGATCGTCTGGTGCGACGAGGAGGGCGTGACCTGCCGCCGCTGGAACTGGCGCCAGGGCCCCCGTACCCGCATCGACGACGACACCGTCGACGCGTTCTTCCTGCTCGAATCGCTCGCCCCGATGACCCGGGACGAGCTCCTCGCGGCGGGCGCCGAACTGGCGGAGTCCCTGGAGAAGCTCAGCCCGGGAGCCCGGATCACGGTCCGCGACCCGGAGTGACGATTCAGCGGGGTGTCGTCGGACGGCGCCCCGTCGTCAGCCCGCGTCCTTGACCTCGGCCGGCGTCGGAGCCGTACCGCCGAGGTGCGCGGGCACCCACCAGGTGTCGTTCGCGTCCTTGGGGCGCACCGGATAGGCCCGCTGCGCCGCCTCCAGGAGCTCCTGGACCCGCTCGCGCAGCCGCCGTGTGATGGCGCCCGCGTACTGGTCGGCGGGAGCCTCCACGGGCTCGCCGACGCGGATCGTCACCGGGATGTGGCTGCGCTTGAAGTTGCGGGGGCGGCCCTTGGTCCAGACGCGCTGCGTACCCCAGAGCGCCATCGGGATCAGCGGGACACCGGCCTCCTGGGCGAGCCGCGCCGCACCCGTCTTGAAGGCCTTGAGGGTGAACGACTGGGAGATGGTCGCCTCGGGGAAGACGCCGATGATCTCGCCGGCCCGCAGCGACTCCAGCGCGTGCTTGTACGCGTGCTCGCCCGCCGAGCGGTCCACCGGGATGTGCTTCATGCCGCGCATCAGCGGCCCCGAGACCTTGTGCCGGAAGACCGAGTCCTTCGCCATGAAGCGCACGAGACGCTTCTGCGGGAGCGCGGCCAGGCCCGTGAAGATGAAGTCCAGATAGCTGATGTGATTGGAGACGAGCACCGCGCCACCCGTGCGCGGGATGTGCTCCGAACCCTGCGTGTCGATCTTCAGGTCGAGCGCCTTGAACAGGGTCAGAGCGGCGCCGACGACCGGCCGATACACGAGTTCTGCCATCTGAGAGGAACCCTTCTTCTGTGCCTGGGGAGGGTTCTCCCGGCGAAGTTACGCAGCCGTAGGTTTTCGGCTTTGGGCAGATCGTGCCCCATGTGGGCCGCCGTGACCAGTCCAGGCGGCTTCGTACAGGGAGATTCTCGTCACTCGCGGTGGTCGTGGCGGGAATCGAACCCTCGCGTGCGACGCTGCACCAGGTGAGACGGCCGACAGGGAAGGGAGCAGGGGTGACCGAGATACCCGGAACCGACACGCTGGGAGCCGAGGCGCTCGGCGTGCCGCTGGGGGAGCGCGCCACCCTCGTCCAGTTCTCCACCGCTTTCTGTCAGCCGTGCCGGGCCACCCGGCGCACCCTCGCGGAGGTCGCCGCGATGGTCCCGGGCGTCGGGCACGTGGAGATCGACGCCGAGGAACGGCTCGATCTCGTACGCGCCCTCGGCATCGCCAGGACCCCCACCGTCCTCGTCCTCGACCGGACGGGGCGGGTCGTCCGCAGGGCCGCGGGACAGCCCCGCAAGGCGGACGTCATCGCCGCCCTGGGGCGGGCGGTCTGACGCGGTGACACTTCTCCCACATCCCGGTACGCACTTGACTGCACGCGGCAACGATCGCCACTCTGACGGAGTGCCCCAAGAACTCCTTCTCTACGGCCGGACCCACGTGGACCTGGCCCGCAACGCGAGCGCGCGCTGTCCGGGTGTCTGACCACCCCCGGACCCCTCTCATGCCGCCCTCGCAGAAGGACAACTCCATGACGGTCACGCCCGACCTCCGACCCGGCACCGTTCCCACCATCGGCGCACCCCGCCAGGCCTCCCCGGATCTGCTCCGCTCCGTCTTCCGCCGGCACGCGGCCGGCGTCGCGGTCGTCACCGCGCACGGGGATCGTCCCGTCGGCTTCACCGCGACCTCGCTCAACTCCGTCGCCGCCGAACCCCCGCTGATCTCCTTCGGTGTGGGCACGACCTCCTCCAGCTGGCCGGTGCTCGCCGAGGCCGAGCACATCGGCGTCCACATACTCGGCGAACACCAGCAGGAACTGGCCGCCACCTTCGCCCGCAGCGGGGCCGACCGCTTCGGCGAGGGGACCCGCTGGAGCGTGGGACCCGAGGGCGTGCCCGTGCTCGACGGCGTCCTCGCCTGGCTGGTCTGCCGTGTGGTCGCCCGGGTGCCCGCCGGCGACCACCGGATCGTGATCGCGCAGGCCGTCGCCGGGGACCCGGACGGGGCGGGCCGGCCGCTCCTCTACCACCACGGCCGCTTCAACGCGCTGCGCGACTGAGGGTTCCCTTACCTGGGCGTTGGCAAGGTCACACGCCTGAGCGCTTGCTTACTGGTAACGGACTGGGTGTACTGGCGAGTAATATTTCGGTCGGGGCGTCCGGCGCCCCGACCGGAAACCCGCCCTTCAGGCGCCTATGCTGCGAGCAACAAGGCAGCCCAGTTATGACGATGCAGTAGGAGAGCCGGCGTGAGCTTGAGGATCGTTGTCTGTGTGAAGTACGTGCCCGACGCGACCGGAGACCGTAAGTTCGCGGACGACCTGACGGTCGACCGCGACGACGTCGACGGCCTGCTGTCGGAGCTCGACGAGTACGCCGTCGAGCAGGCACTGCAGATCGCCGAAGAGGCGGACGACGCCGAGGTCACCGTGCTGACGGTCGGCCCCGAGGACGCCAAGGACGCGCTCCGCAAGGCGCTCTCCATGGGCGCCGACAAGGCCGTCCACGTCGAGGACGACGACCTGCACGGCACCGACGTCATGGGCACCTCGCTGGTGCTCGCGAAGGCGATCGAGAAGACCGGCTACGACGTCGTCATCGCCGGCATGGCCTCCACCGACGGCACCATGGGTGTCCTCCCGGCGATCCTCGCCGAGCGTCTGGGCGTCCCGCAGGTCACGCTGCTCTCCGAGGTCTCCATCGAGGACGGCGTCGTCAAGGGCCGCCGCGACGGCGACACCGCCTCCGAGCAGCTCGAGGCCTCCCTGCCGGCGGTCGTCTCCGTGACCGACCAGTCGGGCGAGGCGCGCTACCCGTCCTTCAAGGGCATCATGGCCGCGAAGAAGAAGCCGGTCGAGTCCCTGGAGCTGGACGACCTGGACATCGACGCGGACGAGGTCGGCCTCGCCGGCGCCTGGACCGCGGTCGACTCCGCCGCCGAGCGTCCGGCGCGCACCGCCGGCACGATCGTCAAGGACGAGGGCGAGGGCGGCAAGCAGCTCGCCGAGTTCCTCGCGAGCCAGAAGTTCATCTAAGGCTCGCGCGAGCCGCTCAGACCGCCCCTTTCGTTCGCAGGAGATTGAAGTCCCATGGCTGAGATTCTCGTCTACGTCGACCACGTCGACGGAGCCGTCCGCAAGCCCACCCTGGAGCTGCTGACCCTCGCCCGCCGCATCGGCGACCCGGTCGCCGTCGCGCTGGGCAACGGCGCCGCCGACACCGCGGCCGTCCTCGCCGAGCACGGCGCGGTGAAGGTCCTCACGGCCGACGCCCCCGAGTTCACCGAGTACCTGGTCGTCCCGAAGGTCGACGCCCTCCAGGCCGCCTACGAGGCCGTCTCGCCGGCCGCCGTGCTCGTCCCGTCCTCCGCGGAGGGCAAGGAGATCGCGGCCCGCCTCGCGGTCCGCATCGGCTCCGGCATCATCACGGACGCCGTGGACCTGGAGGCCGGTGACGAGGGCCCGGTCGCGACGCAGTCCGCGTTCGCCGCCTCCTTCACCACCAAGTCCCGCGTCTCCAAGGGCACCCCGGTCATCACCGTCAAGCCGAACTCGGCCCCGGTCGAGGCCGCCCCGGCCGCCGGTGCCGTCGAGGCCCTCGCGGTCTCCTTCGGCGCGCTGGCCACCGGTACCAAGGTGACCGCCCGCACCCCGCGCGAGTCGACCGGCCGCCCGGAGCTCACCGAGGCCGCGATCGTGGTCTCCGGTGGCCGCGGAGTCAACGGTGCCGAGAACTTCGGCGTCATCGAGGCCCTCGCCGACTCGCTCGGCGCCGCCGTCGGCGCCTCGCGTGCCGCCGTCGACGCCGGCTGGTACCCGCACTCCAACCAGGTCGGCCAGACCGGCAAGTCGGTCTCGCCGCAGCTGTACATCGCGTCCGGCATCTCCGGCGCGATCCAGCACCGCGCGGGCATGCAGACCTCGAAGACGATCGTCGCGATCAACAAGGACGCCGAGGCGCCGATCTTCGACCTGGTCGACTACGGCGTCGTGGGCGACCTCTTCGATGTCGTCCCGCAGCTGACCGAAGAGGTCAAGTCCCGCAAGGGCTGATCTCGTCGCGCAGGCGTGACCTGCGCATCTGTACGGTCCGGGGGCCGCGTGGTGATGATCGCCGCGCGGCCCCCGGCCGTTTCGGACAACCATTGACTCAGGTCCCGACGGACTACTAACTTCGCTATACGGATTGTTGATTCCGTGAAGCGGAAAATAGGAGGATGTGGGATGGGTCAGCAGGAGAAGGTGTCGACGAGCCTCGCGGGCGCGGTCAGCGAGGGCATCAGCGCCTCCCTCGCAGCGGTGGACGCCGAGCTGGACCGCCGCTACCCGGGAGACCCCGGCACCCGCCAGCCCGTCCACACCGTCTACGTCCCCGGCAACGTCTTCGAGGCCGGCACCATCCGCTCCTGGGGCGACCAGGCCCTCGCCGCCCTCGACGAGCACGCCCCCGACGCCGACTCCTTCGCCGCGGTGCTCGGCCTCTCCGACCACCTCGCCCAGGACGTCTACGACCGCGTGGTCGCCAAGCTGCGCCGCGAGCCCATCGAGGACCTCCGGGTCGACTTCGAGGACGGCTACGCCGGCGCCGACGAGGACCAGGACGCCGCCCGCGCCGCCCGGCTGATCTCGGAGGCCTACGCCCAGGGCGCGGCCGCTCCGTACATGGGCATCCGGATGAAGTGCATGGAGTCCGCGGTCCGCGACCGGGGCATCCGCACCACCGACGTCTTCCTCACCGGCCTCCTGGAGAACGGCGGCCTGCCCGACGGGCTCGTCCTCACCCTCCCCAAGGTCACCTACCCCGAGCAGGTCTCCGCCTTCGTCCGCCTCCTCGAGGCCTTCGAGAAGGCCCACGGCCTCGACGCCGGCCGCCTCGGCTTCGAGATCCAGATCGAGACCAGCCAGTCCATCCTCGCCACCGACGGCACCGCGGCCGTCGCCCGCATGATCGGCGCGGCCGAGGGCCGCGCCACCGGACTGCACTACGGCACCTTCGACTACAGCGCCTGCCTCGGCGTCTCCGCCGCCTACCAGGCCAGCGACCACCCGGCCGCCGACCACGCCAAGGCGATCATGCAGGTCGCCGCGGCGGGCACGGGCGTACGGGTCTCCGACGGCTCCACGAACGTCCTCCCGGTCGGCTCCACCGAGCACGTCCACGAGGCCTGGCGCCTCCACTACGGCCTCACCCGCCGTGCGCTCGCCCGCGCGTACTACCAGGGCTGGGACATGCACCCGGGCCACATCCCCACCCGGTACGCCGCCGTCTTCGCCTTCTACCGCGAGGGCTTCGAGGCCGCCGCCAAGCGCCTCTCCGCATACGCCAACCACGCGGGCGGCGACGTCATGGACGAGCCGGCGACCGCCAAGGCCCTCAGCTCCTACCTGCTGCGCGGCATCGACTGCGGTGCCCTCGACACCGCCGAGGTCGACGCGCTCACGGGCATGAACCGCGCGGCCCTCGACCGCTTCGCGGCCCCGCGCCGCGGCGACCTGACGGCCTCCGCCGAGTAGCGGCGACACGCCCTCGGGGTCGCAGCCGCTGCGGCGACCCCGACGGCGTCATTCCGGCGACCGCCGCCCCGACCGCCGCAGCAGCTCGGACGGCCGCCGCCCCGGTCTTCGTCGCTCAGGGGGCCGACGGCGGGAGCTCGCCCGAACCGCGCGCCAGGAGCGTGGTGCCGAGCACCACCCGCTCCGGCGCGTCGTCGACCCCGTCGAGACGCCGGAACAGCCGCTCCGCCGCCGTCCGGCCGAGCGCGGCCGCGTCCTGGGCGATGACCGTGATGCCGAGCAGGTCGGCCAGCTCCATGTCGTCGAAGCCGACCAGGGCCACCGGCCTCGGGTGCCCCGCGAGGGCGCGGACCACCGTGACCATCACCCGGTTGTTCCCCGCGAACAGCGCCGTCACCGGCTCCGGCGCGTCCAGCATCTCCCGTACCGCCGTCCTCACCCGCTCCGGCTCCGTGGAACCCGGCGAGACCCAGGCGTCGTCGACCGACAGGCCCGCGTCCTCCATCGCCGCGCGGTAGCCGCGCAGCCGCTCGGACGCGGTGTGGATGCCGGGCCGGTCGCCGATGAAACCGATCCGGCGGTGTCCGTGGGCGATCAGATGGGCCACGCCGTCGCGCGCCCCGCCGAAGCTGTCGGACAGCACGGCGTCGGCGTCGATCAGCCCCGCGGGGCGGTCGACGAAGACGGTGGCGACGCCCGCCCTGATCTCCGGCTCCAGATACCGGTGGTCGTCACCGGCGGGGATGACGATCAGACCGTCGACCCGGCGGGCGCAGAGGGCGAGCGCCAGCTCCTGCTCCCGGGCCGGGTCCTCGGCGCTGGAACCGTTGATGAGCAGCGCCCCGTGCGCCCGGGCGACCTCCTCGACCGCCCGGCTGAGCGGCCCGTAGAACGGGTCGGCGAGATCCTCGAGTACGAGGCCGACGGTCGCCGTCCTGCCCTTGCGCAGGACCCGGGCGCTGTCGTTGCGGCGGAAGCCGAGGGCCTCGATCGCCTCCTGGACCCTTCGCTCGGTGTCCGGGGTGACCCCGGGCTCGCCGTTCACGACCCGGGACACCGTCTTCAGGCCGACGCCCGCGCGCGCGGCGACGTCCTTCATCGTGGGCCGGTTGCCGTAGCGGTGCTCGGTGCGGCGGGCGATGTCGGCCACGGTGCGCGGTTCCTCCGTCGAAGGTCGGGGCGTCCGGCCGAAGAGCGGTCCGGCCGGTCGTACAGCGGTGTCTGATCGACTCCCTGGCCGAATCATAGGGCCTGGACAACGTTGTCATAGGAGGGGAGACTGTACGGAACGGGACACCATAGACAGCGTTCCGTCCGCCCGTCGCCGACTGGAGACCCCGCGCCCATGCAGACCGATCCCGCCACGGGCCCCCTCGACGTCACGGGACCCCTCGACGGACTCGTCGTCGCTCTCGACATCGGGGGCACCAAGATCGCCGGTGCCCTGGTCGACGACGAGGGGCGCATCCGCGTCCGCTCCCAGCGGCCCACGCCCGCGCGTGAGGACGGCGAGACGGTGATGGGCGCGGTGGGTGAGGTGCTCGCCGAGCTCGCGGGTTCACCCCTGTGGGAGGCCGCCGGGGCCGTCGGCATCGGCAGCGCGGGCCCGGTCGACGCGTACCGGGGGACCGTCAGCCCGGTCAACGTGCCCGGCTGGCGCGACTTCCCGCTCGTCGAACGGGTCCACAAGGCGACGGGCGGACGGCCCGTCACCCTGGTCGGCGACGGCGTCGCCATGACGGCCGCCGAGCACTGGCTCGGCGCCGCCCGCGGCCACGACAACGCCCTCTGCCTCGTGGTCTCCACGGGCGTCGGAGGCGGCCTCGTCCTCGGTGGCAGGGTCCACCCCGGCCCCACCGGCAACGCCGGTCACATCGGCCACATGGTGGTGGACATGGACGGCGAGCCCTGCGCCTGCGGCGGACGCGGCTGCGTCGAACGCATCGCCAGCGGCCCGCACATCGCCCGCCGCGCCCTGGAGAACGGCTGGCGCCCGGGGCCCGACGGCGACGCCTCCGCGGCCGCCGTCGCCGCCGCCGCGCGCGCGGGGGACCCGGTCGCCGTCGCCTCGTTCGAGCGGGCGGCCCAGGCCCTCGCGGCGGGCATCGCCGCGACGGCGACCCTCGTCGAGATCGACATCGCGGTCGTCGGCGGCGGGGTGGCCGGCGCCGGAGAGGTCCTCTTCGCCCCGCTGCGCCGCGGCCTCGCCACGTACGCCACGCTCGACTTCGTGCGGGACCTGACGGTGGTCCCGGCCCTCACGGGCACCGACGCCGGCCTCCTGGGCGCCGCGGCGGCGGTGTCCTGACGCGTCCGCCCGGCGGGCCGGACCCCCGGCTCACTCCTCCCGTACGCGCTCCGCCGTCCGTTGCTCGACGATCACCAGGAAGGCGTCGGACTCCAGGTCCATGACGACCCGGGCCGGCACCCCCTCGTCCCTTCGCGCCCCGGCGAACTCCTCCGCCGGCCAGCTGCCCCGCGGGCCGCCGGCCGGAAAACGTTCGAGAACCCTACGACTCATCTCTCCGCACCCCCTCGTGCTTGCCGTTCTCAACGACCCCCGCGCGGAAGTGTCACGCTCATGCCCAGGGGGACGTATATGCCAGGACATGCGTTCGTGGTTTTCGTGGCAGGGTGTTGGGGGCAATCCACAGGGGGCCGTCGAAGAGGGGGAATCGTGATCGTCTGGGTCAACGGTACGTTCGGCGCGGGGAAGTCCAGCACCGCGCGCGAGCTGGTCGATCTGATCCCGAACAGCACGCTGTACGACCCCGAGGTCACCGGCGGGGGCCTGCGCGGCCTGCTGCCGGCCAAGCGGCTCGCCGAGGTCGAGGACTACCAGGACCTGCCGATCTGGCGGCGCCTGGTGGTCGACACCGCCGCCGCCCTGCTCGCCGAACTCGGCGGCGTCCTGGTCGTCCCCATGACCCTGCTGCGCCAGGAGTACCGGGACGAGATCTTCGGCGGGCTCGCCGCTCGCCGCATCGACGTCCGCCATGTGCTGCTCGCCCCCGAGGAAACGATCCTGCGGCAGCGGATCGACGGCAGGTCCGAGTACGACGACCCCGCCGTCGACGCCCGCGTCCGGGAGTGGTGTCACGGCCATCTCGCGCCGTACCGCGCCGCGCTCGACTGGCTCGCCGAGGACGCCTACGTGGTCGACACCTCGGCCCTCACCGTGGCCGAGGCCGCCCGGACCGTCGCCGACGCCGTCCAGGCCGGCCACGCCGCCCCCTGCGGCATCGTCCAGACCCCCGAACCGACCGGCGAGACCGTCGCCGCCGGAGTCCTGCTCTTCGACGAGCGGGATCGTTTCCTCCTGGTCGACCCCACCTACAAGCCGGGCTGGGAGTTCCCCGGCGGCGTCGTCGAGACCGGCGAACCCCCGGCCCGCGCCGGAATGCGCGAGGTGGCCGAGGAGATAGGCCTCGAACTCGACGCCGTACCCCGCCTCCTGCTCGTCGACTGGGAACGGCCCACGCCGCCCGCCTACGGCGGACTCCGCCTGCTCTTCGACGGCGGCACGCTCGGCCCCGCCGACACCGAACGCCTCCACCTCCCCGGCGCCGAGCTCCGCGACTGGCGCTTCGTCACCGAGGAGGAGGCCGCCGACCTCCTGCCCCCCGTCCGCTACCGCCGGCTCCGCTGGGCCCTGCGCGCCCGCGAGCGCGGCACGGTGCTCAATCTGGAGGCCGGGGACCCGGTGGGCTGACGACCGCGGTCGGCAGACCCGTCGCCGGGTCGCCGGCCGCGGCCGCGCGGGCCGCGAAGGGGCCGCGGTTCAGGCCACCGCCGTCGCCTCCGCGCGCCTCAGGCCACCGCCGTCGCCGCCGCCGCGGTCAGCCGCGCCGCCGTGTCCGAGGTCACCGGAGCGCCGTGACCGCAGCACAGCACCGACGGGCCCAGCTTCGCGAGCAGCCGCATCGAGTCCACCGCGAGAGCACGGTCGACGTGGAACACGCCGAACATCACGTCCGGCACCGAGGCCACCGTGTCCCCGGTGAACAGCACGCCGTGGCGCGGGAGGTGGATGGCGATCGAGCCGGGGGTGTGGCCGGGTCCGTGCACCACCACCGCGCCGCCGCCGAAGTCGAGCACCTCGCCGTCCCCGACCTCACGGTCGACCCGGGTCGGCGGGGCCTCCGGCGCGGTCACGCCGTGCTCGAAGAGCGGGACCTCCCAGTCCAGGAGGTGCGGTTCCGGCACAGGCGCCTCGCCCCGGATCACCGGCGCGTCGAGCGCGTGCGCGAGGATCTCGGCCCCGTGCCGGTCCGCGAGCTCCTGCGCCGAGCCCACGTGGTCCCGGTGACAGTGGGTCAGCACGATCCGGCGCAGCCGGTCCGGGTCGAGACCGGCGGACCGTATCGCCGCGGCCGTCTCGTCCGCCATGCCGGCCCAGCCGGCGTCGATGAGGGTCAGCTCCTCCTCGTCCTGCCAGAGATAGGCCTGGCCGATGGAGTAGTCGAGGAGGTGCAGACGCGGGGTGATCCTGGTGAGCTCGATGGATGCCATACGGCGAACCTACGCATCTCCGCAGGTCCGCCGCATGCTTCTACGCTCTCGGCGAGCTTCGCCGAGCGCTGAACGCATCCGCCGTCAGTTCTGCTTCTGGCGCGCGTAGTTGAGCAGGAAGTGCGCCTCCGCCACGGACAGCCGCTCCAGCTCGTCCGGCGAGACGGATTCGTTGGGCGCGTGGATCTGCGCCTCCGGCTCGCTCAGACCGATCAGCAGGATCTCCGACTCCGGGTACAGCGAGGCCAGCGTGTTGCACAGCGGGATCGAGCCGCCCATGCCCGCCGTCTGCATCTCCTGACCGGGGTACGCGATCCGCATCGCCTCGGCCATCGACGCGTACGCCGGGCTCGACGTGTCCGCCTGGAACGGCTGGCCCTGACCGACCTGTTCGAGGGAGACCCGGGCGTTCCACGGCGTGTGCTTCTCGATGTGCGCGAAGAGCAGCTTCGTCACCTCGGCCGAGTCCAGGCCCGGCGGCACCCGCAGGCTGAGCTGCGCACGGGCCGACGACGGGATCGACGGGGTCGCCCCGGCCACCGGGTGGCAGTCGATGCCGATGACGGTGACGGCGGGGCGCGCCCAGATCCGGTCGGCGACCGTGCCGGCACCCGGCAGGGCCACGCCCGTGAGGACCTTGGCGTCCTGGCGGAAGTCCTCCTCCGGGTACTGCAGCCCCTCCCACACCTGGTCGCCCGGCAGCCCGTCGATGACGGTCGAGCCGTCCGGGCCGCGCAGCGAGTCCAGGACGCGGATCAGCGCGGCCAGCGCGTCCGGCGCGGCGCCGCCGAACTGGCCGGAGTGCAGATTGCCCTCCAGGGTGTCGATCCCCACCCGGATCATCGTCATGCCGCGCAGGGTCGCGGTCACGGTCGGCAGACCCACCCGGAAGTTGCCCGCGTCACCGATCACGATCGCGTCGGAGACGAGTAGTTCGGGGTGCTGCTCCGCGTACCGCTCCAGACCGCCGGTGCCCTGCTCCTCCGAACCCTCGACGATCGCCTTGACCGTCACGGGGATGCCGCCGTTCGCCTTGAGGGCGCGCAGCGCGAGCAGGTGCAGGATGAAGCCGCCCTTGCAGTCGGCCGTGCCACGCCCGTACCAGCGGCCGTCCCGCTCCGTCAGTTCGAACGGAGGGGTGAGCCAGGCGGACTCGTCCAGCTTCGGCTGTACGTCGTAGTGCGCGTAGAGAAGGACGGTCGGCGCGCCGGCCGGGCCGGGCAGGATGCCGTACACGGCCTGCGAGCCGTCCGGGGTGTCGAGCAGTGCCACGTCCTGGAAGTCCTCGGCGCGCAGCGCCTCCGCGACCCAGTTCGCGGCGCCCTCGCACTCGCTGCGCGGCGCCACGGCCTCGTCCGCCACCGACTCGAAGGCCACCAGCTCCGTGAGCTCGGCCTTGGCGCGGGGCATCAGGGACCGGACGGTCTCGGCGATCGGATTCGAGGTCATGGGCACGCTCCTGATGGGTGCGACGTTTACGACGTGAGGACGGCGTTCGGCGTATGTCGTGGTACGGCGAACGCACCGCCGATCCTACGGCGCGGGCCTCTGGCTACCGCGCCGTAGGATGCGTCAGGAGCAGACCACCGGTCGGATCAGGAGCAGAAGCACATCGTGAGCAGCGAGCAAGCGGAGAACGCCGGTCCGGAGAACACCGCGCCCGGAGGCGCGGCTCCTGAGGGCATCACGGACGGGGTGTCGGACGCGGTGCCGGACGAGGTCACGGACGCCGAGGCGTCCCACGTATCGCACGAATCGCATGACGGGGCGCCCGCGGAGGCGGCCGAGGAGGCCCTGGACGGGGTGGACGGCGAGAACGCCGAGATCTGGGACGTCGTGGTCGTCGGCGCGGGGCCCGGCGGCGCGTCCGCGGCCTACGCGGCGGCGGTGGCCGGGCGACGGGTGCTGCTCCTGGAGAAGTCCGAGCTGCCCCGGTACAAGACCTGCGGCGGCGGCATCATCGGCCCCTCCCGCGACTGTCTGCCGCCCGGCTTCGAACTGCCTCTCCAGGACCGGGTGCACGCCGTCACCTTCTCCCTGGACGGCCGTTTCGCCCGCACCCGCCGCTCGCGGAAGATGCTGTTCGGGCTCATCAACCGCCCGGAGTTCGACGCCCAGCTCGTCGAGCACGCCCAGAAGGCCGGCGCCGAGCTGCGGACCGGCGTCACGGTGACCCGCGTGGAGCAGCACGGCCCGGCGGTGCCGGACCGGCGGACCGTCGCCGTGGTCCTCGCCGACGGCGAGACCGTGCTCGCGCGCGCGGTCGTCGGTGCCGACGGCAGTGCCAGCCGGATAGGTGCGCATGTCGGGGTGAAGCTCGGTCAGGTCGACCTGGGCCTGGAGGCGGAGATCCCCGTGCCGCCGTCCGTGGCGGAGGACTGGAAGGGCCGCGTCCTCATCGACTGGGGTCCGATGCCCGGCAGTTACGGGTGGGTCTTCCCCAAGGGCGACACCCTGACGGTGGGCGTCATCTCGGCGCGCGGCGAGGGCGCCGCCACCAAGCGGTACATGGAGGACTTCGTCGCCCGGCTCGGCCTCTCCGGTTTC
This sequence comes from Streptomyces sp. NPDC056480, assembly GCF_042795405.1. Taxonomy (NCBI): domain Bacteria; kingdom Bacillati; phylum Actinomycetota; class Actinomycetes; order Kitasatosporales; family Streptomycetaceae; genus Streptomyces; species Streptomyces sp. NPDC056480. Next base: position 29,725 of record NZ_JBHTSA010000066.1, read on the forward strand.
GAGCCCACGATCTCCTCCGGTCATCTGACGCGCTGCCGCACCGACGACTCCCCGCTCTCCCGCGGCCGGGTCCTCGTCTGCGGTGACGCGGCGGGGCTCCTGGAGCCGTGGACGCGTGAGGGCATCTCGTACGCGCTCCGCTCGGGCCGGCTCGCCGGCGAGTGGGCGGTGCGGGTCGCCGAGGCCGGCGACGCGGTCGACGCACGGCGTCAGGCCTTGAACTACGCCTTCGCCATCAAGGCCGGGCTGGGTGTCGAGATGGCCGTCGGGCGGCGGATGCTCGCCGTCTTCGAGCGGCGTCCGGGGCTGCTGCACGCGACGCTGACGGGGCTGCGTCCCGCCTGGAACGCGTTCGCCGACATCACCCGGGGTTCGGCGACGCTCGGCGGCATGGTCCGCTCGAACGGCATGGCCCGGCGGGCCCTGGAGATCCTCGACAAGCGCATGGACACCTCGTCGGGCGTCGGCCCCGCGGGCCGGGGCGTCGGCAAGGGAGAGCGCTCGGCACCCGAAGCCGAGGCCGAGGCGAGCACGGACGTGAAGGCGGACGTCAAGGCGGACGTGAAGCCCGAGGCGCAGGCGGAGGCGCAGGCCGGTTCGAAGGGCGACGCCTCCGCGAAGCCGGAGGCTCCCGAGGCTCCGGAAGCGGTCTGAGACCTCGGATCGGCGCACCAGGCGCACATGAAGCGAGCGCAGCGGACGGGCTCCGCCGCTCCGGCCGGTTTCACGCGGCGGGAGTGGTGGGGCCCGTCGGCGTGACACGGAAGACCGGGTGCTTCGGCGCGATGGCGCGCAGCTCCTCGTCGGAGGAGTCCGGGCCGACGCCGCCGAAGAAGACGCCGACCTCGGCCTTCCAGCGCTTGAGGTAGGCGCGCAGCAGTGCGGGCTTGTCGTCGTCCGCGACCTCGACGACGGTGAAGTCCTGCACGTGCTTGCCGAGGATCAGCTGCCCGCCGCCGGCGGCCCGCATGTTGTGGGTCCACTGGACGTGGCCGCGGGGGGCCACGAGGTAGCGGACGCCGTCCACCGTCAGGAGGTTGACGGGGGTGCGGCGCCACTCGCCGCTCTTGCGGCCGCGGACGGCGAGCACGCGGGAGCCCCAGACGCTGAAGCCGCGGCGGGTCGCCCAGGCGACGCTGCGGTTGAAGACGTTCACGGTGAACCAGCCGGGCTTCATGACGTGGGCGGCGGGGTCGGAGCCGGTGGGCCGTGCGGACATGGGTTCCTCCTGGGGGATCGGTTCGGTGCCGTGCGGGAGCGGTCGCGAGGAGCAAAGTGTGAGCACTGCTCTCGCTTGATTCGAGTGTGCAGGAATCGCCGCTCACAATCAAGAGCACCGCTCTCATTTCGTATCGGCGCTCTGAAAGTGGCACACTGCTCTCCATGACCACCGTTCGAGGAGCCCGCGCCCGCGCCCGTATCGAGATCACCGCCGCCATCAAGGACGAGGCCCGCACCCAGCTCGCCGCCGAGGGCGCCGCCAAGCTGTCCCTGCGGGCCGTCGCCCGTGAGCTGGGCATGGTCTCCTCCGCGCTCTACCGCTACTTCCCGAGCCGCGACGACCTGCTCACCGCACTGATCGTCGACGCGTACGACGCGATCGGCGCGGCGGCGGAGAAGGCCGCCACCGATGCGGCGGACCAGCGCCCGCTGGACAGGTGGACCGCCGTCTGCCGGGCCGTCCGCGCCTGGGCCGTCGCCCACCCGCACGAGTACGCCCTGATCTACGGTTCCCCCGTCCCGGGCTACAGCGCGCCCCAGGACACGATCGTCCCCGCCTCCCGCGTCGGCCTGGTCCTCATCGAGACCGCGCGCAGCGCCCACACCGGCGAGGGCGTCGCCCTGCCACGGCTCCCGGAGGGGCTCCGCCCCGAGGCCGCGCGGCTGGCCGCCGACATCGCCCCGGACCTTCCGCCGGCCCTCGCGGTCACGCTCGTGGCCGCCTGGTCGCAGCTCTTCGGGCTGATCTCCTTCGAGGTGTTCGGCCACTTCCACAACATCGTCGAGGACCGGGACGCCTTCTTCGCGGCGGCGGCCCGCCGCCTCGGCCAGGACGTGGGCCTGCTGCCGCGCGGCTGAGGTCACTCGGCACACCTCCGGGACGGGACGCCGTCTACTCCGCCGGGAGTACGGGCGACCACCCCGCCGGGCTGACGTTTCCACGGGGCCCGCACGGTTAGCGTGGCGGACATGGATCAGGAGCGGAGGCGCGGGCACGAGCGCGGACAGGGGCGCGGGCGCGCCGACGCGAGGCCGGCGCGCGGACGGGGGGAGCGGAAGGCCCCCGAGCACCGGCCGCATGAGCACCGGCCGCCTGAGCACCCGTCGCATGAGCACCGGCCGCACGCACGCCGGTCGCACGAGCGCCGGCCGCACGAGCACCCGGGCCGGGCGGCCGCCCGCGCGTGGGGCCGGTGGCAGCGCGGGGACGGCGGTGGTGGCCTGCCCTGGCGGTCCACGCTCCTGATCGCCGTGGTCGTCATGGCGGGGACCGGGTTCGCCGCGCGGAACCAGCCCGACCGGGAGGCGCTCGAAGCGCTCGGACGGGCCCTGCTGCTCCTCGGAGCGGCGCCCCTGCTGTTCCGCCACCGGTGGCCGGTGCCGGTGGTGTTCGGCGTCGCGGCCGTCACCCTCGGCTATCTCGCGGCCGGTTACCCGTACGGCCCGGTGTTCGTCATGGTCGCCGTAGCCTGCTTCGCGGCCGTCGTGCACGGACACAGGACCGCCGCGGCCTGGGCCCTCGGCCTGCTGTGGGCGGGCCATCTGCTGCTCTCGCACTGGCTCTACCACTGGCTGCCCCCGGCGGGCGACGGGCCCGCCCCCTGGGGGCAGGAGCTGCCCGCGGCCGCGTTCGCCGTCGCCGTGCTCGCCGCCTCCGAGACGGTCCGCGTACGGCGCGAGCAGCGGGCGCAGCTGCGGGCCGACCGGGCCGCCGCCGAGCAGCGGCGCGCCGACGAGGAACGGCTCCGCATCGCCCGGGAACTCCACGACGTGCTCGCCCACTCGATCTCCGTGATCAACGTGCAGGCCGGGGTCGGCCTCGCCCTCCTGGACTCCGACCCCGAGCAGGCCCGCACCGCGCTCACCACGATCAAGGCGGCCAGCAAGGAGGCGCTCGGCGAGGTGCGCCAGGTCCTCGACACCCTCCGGGCCCGCGGCGACGCGCCCCGCGCGCCCGCCCCCGGACTCGGCCGGCTCCCCGAACTCGTCGAACAGGCCGGCGCCGCGGGCCTCACCGTCACCGTCGCGACGAGCGGACCGCGTACCGACCTGCCGCCCGGCGCCGACCTCGCCGCCTTCCGGATCGTGCAGGAGGCGCTCACCAACGTGGTGCGCCACTCCGGTTCGCGTACGGCCCGGGTGCGCGTCGGGTACGGCTCGGGTCACCTGGACCTGACGGTCGACGACGACGGCCCGGCCACCGGCACCGAGGCGGGTGGCAGCGGCAACGGACTCGCCGGCATGCGGGAGCGGGCCGCGGCCCTCGGTGGCACCATCGAGGCGGGCGCGCGCCCGGACGGCGGCTTCCGCGTCCACGCCGTACTCCCGTTCCATCAGGAAGACCCCCCGTCACCGCAGGAGACCCCGTGATCCGAGTGCTGCTCGCCGACGACCAGTCGCTGGTCCGGGCCGGGTTCCGCGCGCTGCTCGACGCCCAGCCGGACATCGAGGTCGCGGGGGAGGCCTCCGACGGCGACGAGGCGGTGGAGCGGGTGCGTGCCCTGCGCCCCGACGTCGTCCTCATGGACATCCGGATGCCGCGGCTCGACGGCCTCGAGGCCACCCGCCGCATCACGGACGACCCGGACCTCGCCGAGGTCCGGGTCGTCATGCTGACCACCTTCGAGCTCGACGAGTACGTCTTCGAGGCGATCCGCGCGGGTGCCTCCGGCTTCCTGGTCAAGGACACCGAGCCGGAGGAACTGCTGCGGGCCGTACGCGCCGTCGTCCACGGGGACGCCCTGCTCTCCCCGGGCGTGACGCGCCGTCTGATCGAGGAGTTCGCGGCCCGCTCCAAGGCCCCGGGGGCGACGGCGGCCCTCGGGGCCCTGACCGAGCGGGAGCGGGAGGTGATGGCCCTGGTGGGCATCGGCCTGTCGAACGAGGAGATCGCCCGCAGGCTGGTCGTCAGCCCCCTCACCGCCAAGACGCACGTCAGCCGCGCCATGGTGAAGCTCGGCGCCCGGGACCGCGCCCAACTCGTGGTACTGGCCTACGAGTCGGGTCTCGTCCGCCCCGGCTGGCTCGGCTGAGTCCCGAGGGGGCCGGATCCCGCGTCCGCCCGGCCGGCCGAGCCGGGACCGGCACGCGCGGATCCCGCCGGGCGGCACGTGCCCGGCGGGATCCGGAAGCGGCTCCGTAGGGGTGTCCGGCGGATCATGGCCGGGGCCGCGGACCGATCCGCCGGACAGCCCCTAGTCGCGCACGGCGACCTTCGCCGGGGTGTTCTCGGCGGCCGTTCCGCTCCCGGCCGCCGTGGCGTCCGCGTCCGACGGCGTGGAGCGGGCGACGACGACCGACGGTTCGCCGTCCTGGCTCCGCTTCGTCCGGAGGCCCGGCAGCGTGATGAGCAGCCCGGCCAGGGCGATGACCGTGACCACGGCGAGGCCCGGGCGGAAGTGGTCCAGGACCGCCTGCGGCGAGGTGGTGCCCTCGCCGCCGTCCGCGGTGATCACGGCGGTGACGACGGCGAGGAACAGCGCGCCGCCGACCTGGATCGAGGTGTTGAGGAGTCCCGACACCATGCCCTGCTCGTGGTCGTCGACCCCGTTGGTCGCCTGGATGTTGAGCGAGGGGAACACCAGGGCGCAGGCCGCGCCGAGCAGCAGCATCGACGGCAGGATGACGGCGGCGTACTGCGGGGTGAGGGAGATCCGCAGGAACAGGGCGTACGCGACGACGAGCAGCGTGAAGCCGGCGGCGATCACCCGTGGGGTGCCGAAGCGGTCCACGATGCCGCCGATCTTGGTGGAGGAGAGCGCCACGAGCACTCCGGCCGGCAGGAAGGCGAGGGCCGTCTGGAGCGCCGACCAGTGGAGCAGTGACTGCATGTACTGGGTGACGATGAACTGGAAGGCGACGTACGAGCCGAAGAACGCCGCCGCGCCGAGCTGGGCCCGTACCTGTGAGCCGGAGCGCAGGACTCCGAGCCGTACGAGGGGACTCGCGCTGCGGCGTTCGATCAGGACGAAGGAGACGAGCAGGGCGGCGGCCACGGCGAAGGACAGCAGGGTGCGCACGGAGGTCCAGCCCGTCTCGGGGGCCTGGACGACGGTGAAGACGAGCAGCAGCATCGCGGCCGTGCCGGTGACGGCGCCCGGCAGGTCGTAGCCGCCGGAGGAGTTCTCCCGGGCGCTGTGTGGGATGAGGCGGAGTGCGAAGACCAGCGCGATGAGGGCGACGGGGGCGGGGAGCAGCATCGTCCAGCGCCAGCTCAGCTCGGTGAGGAGCCCGGACAGGACCAGGCCCATCGAGAAGCCGGTGGCGGCGCAGGTGGTGTAGATGGACAGGGCCCGGTTGCGCTGCGGGCCCTCCTTGAAGGTCGTCGTGATGATCGACAGGCCGGCGGGGGCGGTGAACGCGGCGCTCAGCCCCTTGATGAAGCGGCTCGCGATCAGGAGGGGACCGGAGTCGACGAGCCCGCCGAGCAGGGAGGCGAGCGCGAAGACGGCCAGTGCGATGAGGAAGACCCGGCGGCGGCCGAGCAGATCGGCGGCGCGGCCGCCGAGGAGGAGCAGGCCGCCGTAGCCGAGGATGTAGCCGCTCACGATCCACTGGAGGGTGGCGGTGGAGAGGCCGAGATCGGTGGCGATCGAGGGCAGGGCCACGCCGACCATGGAGACGTCGAGGGCGTCGAGGAACATCGCGGCGCAGAGCACGAGCAGAGTGCCCCAGAGGCGCGGACTCCAGCGTTCCCGGGGGGAGTCGGACACGCCGGAGGGCGCGTCGGTGAGCGGAGAGGTCATGGGCAGGACAGTACATGCACATGCATTCAATGCAAGTGCATTTAATTCCCATGCAACAAAACAGGTCGCTTCTGCTACCGTGCGGCCATGGCAGCGAACAAGTCCGAACGCGCGCTCGTGGACGAGTGGCGTGACGTCCTCGCCCTGCACGCCCGTACGACCTGTGAGCTCGACCGGGCGCTCCATCCGTACGGCCTCGGCGCCAGCGACTTCGAGGTCCTCGACGTGCTCGCGGAGGGCGCTGCGGAGGACGGCCCGGCCTCCTGGCGCGTCCAGGAGCTGGCCGGCCGGGTCCATCTCAGCCAGAGCGCGCTGTCCCGGCTGATCGCGCGTCTGGAGAAGGACGGCCTCGTCGTACGGGGGATGTGCGCCGAGGACCGGCGCGGCGTCCAGGTGAAGCTGACCGAGAAGGGCCTCGGCCGCCATGCCGAGGTCCGGCCCCTCCAGCGCGATGTGCTGACCCGGATGCTGGAAGGGACGGCCTGAGCGGTCCCGGGCTCAGGACCAGCCGACCCCGGAGGTCTCGCGCCACACCCGCGCGAGGTCCTCGTCGCCGATGAGCGTCACGGCGTCGACGGGCAGCCGGTTCCACAGGACGAGGTACAGCCGGTCGGCTGCCCCGACGAGCTCGGTGTCCACCGGCCCCGACGCCCCGCCGTCCCGCTCGGTCCGGGGCGGCTCGGTCGCCGAGAGCCGCACGGTCCACACGTCACCCGTGTCGGTCGCCCGCACCCGCAGGGTCCTGGGCCCGGCCGTCCGCACCCGGCTGCGGGCGCGGCCGTGGAACCGGATCAGCAGCTCGTCGATGCCGTCGGCCGCGACCAGCGGCTCCACCGGCCGCGGTCCGGCCGGGAGCGCGGACTCGGCGTCCGCGCGGTGGACGGTGGTCTCGTGCGCCTGACGCCGGGCCCAGAAGGCGAGCGGCGAGGGCGCGGGCAGGAAGGTCCAGCACTCCAGGGACTCCGGCGCCGCCCGCAGGGCGGCGACCAGACCCGCGTGCCCCTCGCGGAAATGGGCCGACAGCTCTTCGCCGTCGAGCGAGGTCTCCCCGCTGTCCGGCTGATACGTGGTGCGTGCGTGGACCACGAGATCCGTGGCCCAGCGGTGCACCATCGAGGTGTGCCGGAGGAGGTCCCTGACCCGCCACCCGGGACAGGTCGGCACCTCCGCGTCCGGCCCGGCCTCGTCCGCCGCCACCGCGAGGGCCCGGCCGGCGGTCTCCAGGGCGTCGACGTAGTCGACGACCTCCAACGTTTCCCCCTGAGGCGCGTCCATGGGCGAATTCTCGCAGCCGGGGGCGCGCCGGGGGCTCAACTCGTCCGAGAGGCTCCGGCGTTCCGCGCCCAGTAGCCCATGGCGGCGGCACCGGCCGCGAGCACGGCGACGGTCGTGAGCGCCACCGGCAGGGAGAACCAGTCGGCGAGGAACCCGATGGACGGCGGGCCGAGCAGCATGCCCCCGTAGCCGAGCGTGGACGCGGTCGCCACCCCGCCGGGGCCGGCGACGGCGCCGGCGCGTGCCACGGCGACGGGGAAGATGTTGGCGAGCCCGAGACCGGTGACGGCGAAGCCGAGCAGGGTGGCCCAGATGCTCGGCGCGAGCGCGCCGAGCAGCATGCCGGCGGCGGCCGTGGCACCACCGAGGACCAGGGTCCGGGTCTGGCCGAGGCGCTCGAGCAGGGCCGTGCCGGAGAGGCGCCCCGCGGTCATGGTCAGCGCGAACACGGAGTACCCGGCGGCGGCCACCCCCGGGTGTGCGCCGAGGTCCTGCTCCAGGTGGAGGGCGCCCCAGTCGGCGAGTGCGCCTTCGCCGTACGCCGTGCAGAGGGCGATCACGCCGAAGACCAGGACGACGCGTCGCGACCCGGCTGACCGCCCGTCCTTCGCGCCGGCTGCGGGCGCCAGGGATTCGGGCGCCGGGGCGGGGGAGGGGTGACGCAGGAGTACGGGCCCGGCGACGGCGGTGAGCGCGAGACCGACCACGGTGAGACCCAGCAGATGGGCGGTCGGGGACAGGCCCCCGGCGAGCAGTCCGCCGAGCCCCGCGCCGATCATGCCGCCGAGGCTGAACGCGGCGTGGAAGCTGGGCATCACCGGGCGCCGGAGCGCGGTCACGAGATCCACGGCGGCGCTGTTCATGGCGACGTTGATCCCGCCGTACGCGGCGCCGAACACGAGCAGGACGAGACCGAGGGCCAGCGGCGACCGGGTGAGCGCCGGCAGGGCGACGGACAGCGACAGGAGTACGGCGGTGGCGACGGTGACGGCGTGGGAGCCGTAGCGACGGCAGAGCCGCCCGGTCAGCGTCATGGTGATGACGGCGCCTGCGGACACCCCGAGCAGGGCGAGGCCGAGGTCGCCGGCCGAGGCGCCGGTCTGCTGCTTGACGGCGGGAATGCGGACGACCCAGCCGGCGAACAGGAATCCGTCGAGGGCGAAGAAGAGGGTCAGGGCGACGCGGAGGCGGGACAGGGAGTGGGTGGCGGTGTCTCCGCCGGAGCCCCCCGGAACGGCCGTCCGTACTTTGTTTAGTAGCGGCACAAACTCAGGATAGGGGGATGCCCCGGCCGCAATCAAGCGAGCGGCGGACGAACCCGGGGACGGCCCTTGATCATCGGCAGGGGCGGTGATGGCCACCGGCCTCCGGTATGACGCTGTCCGGGTGACAAAGCGCAGGTCATCGCGGTGGGGGCAGTCCCCAACGGGCCACTGGAGAGCATCGTTTCTGCGCTCGCCTGCCCCCGGATCCGGCCGCCCGGCATTGGAGTGAGACGCCGTGACCCGCCCTTTCCGGAGGCGTTTGACCGGCAGACGAGCACCTTCTGGCCCGTCATTCCGAGATCTCGAGGAGTAGTCATGCGTTCTCTCGCCGCGTCTGTCCTGGCCGTGGGCATCCTGCTGGGCGGCGCCGGTTCCGCGCTCGCCAACGACGGATTCGGGGCGGGGTACTTCTCCGCCGGTGGCGCGGGCTTCAGCTCGCACTGCTCGGTGGCCGGCGTCCCGGCCGTCTACGGAACGATCTTCACCGGCTCGTGTCACGAGACGGGCTGGGAGAAGGGCCCGGAGGGCGCGTTCCTCGGCGCCCACTGACCTGACGGGTCCCGGGCGAGGACGCAGCCCTCGCCCGGGACCCGGCCGCACGGAGAGTCGGCCCTCGCCCGAGACCCGGCCGCACGGAGAGTCGGCCCCGAACGCGGTCCCGGAGCGTCCGCCACGTCCGCACCGCCGGAGGGACCCGCCCGACCACCCGGCGGACAGACCCCCACCGCCCACCCCCGCACCGGCCCAGGGGGACACCCCACCCTCCGATCATGGGAGACTCGCCCCCATGAACGGCAAGGCGACGACGACCCGGACACGGCTGGACAGGGGGCGCAACGCGCTCGGCCCCGCGCTGGAGCTGGTGCACACCGGCAGGGCGCCCACCAGGGCCGTCCTCACCGCCGAGCTCGGTGTCACCCGTGCCACCGCCGGCGCGGTCGCAGCGGAACTGGAGGCCCTCGGCCTCATCCGGGTGGACTCCAACCCCGGCGCCGCCGCGGGTTCCCAGGGCCGCCCCAGCCACCGTCTCGCCGTCGACGAGAAGGGCCCCGTCGCCCTGGCCGCCCAGGTCCACGCCGACGGCTTCCGCGCCGCACTCGTCGGCCTCGGCGGCGGCATCGTGGCCACCGTCCCCGGCTGCGTCACCGTCTCCGCCGACCCGGCCCAGGTCCTCGGCGAGGTCGTCGAGGCCGGAGTCGCCCTGCTCAGGGAGAGCGGCCGCCGCTGCGTCGGCGCCGGGCTCGCCGCCCCCTCGGCTGTGGCGGAGCCCGAGGGCACCGCGCTGAACCCCTTGCACCTCGCCTGGCCCGCCGGGGCGCAGGTCCGGGAGATCTTCGCCGAGCGGGTCCGGGCCGCCGGCATCGACGGCCCCGCCTTCACCGGCAACGACGTGAACCTCGCCGCCCTGGCCGAGCACCGCCACGGCGCGGGCCGAGGCGCCCGCGACCTGCTCTGCGTGGCCACCGGCCACCGGGGCGTCGGCGGCGCGCTCGTCCTGGACGGACGCCTGCACACCGGCAGCGCGGGCCTCGCCCTGGAGGTCGGCCACCTCACGGTGAACCCGGAGGGCCGCGCCTGCCACTGCGGCAGCCGCGGCTGCCTGGACGTGGAGACCGACCCGCTCGCCTTCCTCACGGCCGCGGGCCGCGCCCCCGGCCCCGAGGTGTCCCTGCTCCAGCAGGCCCGCGACCTGCTGCGCACGAGCCCCGACGACCCGGGCGTACGGGTCGCGGTGGGGGAGCTGATCGACCGTCTGGGCCTCGGTCTCGCGGGCCTGGTGAACATCCTCAACCCGGACCGGATCATCCTCGGCGGCCTCCACCGCGAGCTGCTCGACGCGGACCCGGAGCGCCTCCGGGCCGTCGTCGCCGACCGGAGTCTCTGGGGCCGGAGCGGCGGCGTGCCGATCCTCCCCTGCACCCTCGACCACAACAGCCTCGTCGGCGCCGCCGAGCTGGCGTGGCAGCCGGTCCTGGACGACCCGCTGGCGGCGCTGACCCGCGAGCGGGTCTGACCGCTCGCGCTGCCCGAGCCGGTCTGACGGCCTGCCCCGCCCCGGCCTGCCCCGCCCCGGGGCGTCACGCCTCCGGGTCGGGCCGCCCCTCGGCCAGCGCGGCCAAGCGCTCCAGGGCCATCCGCGTACCGGCCTCGTTGTCGGCGGCGGGCACGCCGTCCGGCACTCCTTCGTGGACGAGGACCACGTCCGTGCCGCCCTCCAGGGCGATCAGGGTCGTGGTGAGGGTCATGGGGCCCTGAAGCGCGGGGTCGGAGGTCTCGAACTCGGTGATCTCGACGACGCGTTCGTCGGGGAGCAGCTCCACGAAGCGCCCGTGGTACGTGTCCGTGTGTGCCCCCGACTTGCCGGTGCCGTCCGCGGTGTCGTAGGTGAGGGAGACCCGGAAGGCTCCCCCCTCGCGCGCGTCGAACTCGTGGACCTCGCAGGTCATGCCGTACGGCACGCGCCACCGTGCGACCGCCTCCGGGGCGAGCAGGGCCCGGTAGACGGCCGAGGGCGGGGCGTCGACATGGCGGGACACGCGCGTGGTGTACACATCTCCAGGCTAGAGGCTGAGGGCGTCCTCCGCGTTCGTCATCCACGCGGTCACCGAGTTCTTGGCCGGCGACACGTACAGCCCCGGGGTCGAGGCCTTGAGCGGCTTCTGCTCCAGGTCGGAGTCCGTGCTCATCGTCATCGCGATGGAGTGGACGGTCGTACCCTTGCCGTCCTTGAGGCCGCCCATGAGTCCTGCGTACGCCGACTGTCCCGGCGCGAGCCGGATCGCGTCCTCGATGCCGGGGGCCGGACCCCGCTCGACGGCATGCCCGTCGAGGTCGCCGAAGGTGACGACCGGGTGTCCCAGCGCCCGGCAGGGCTTGCCGCCCTTGTTGGTGATCTTCAGCAGGTAGCTGCCGGTCGTGGGCTCCGCCAGGGTCGCGGTGAAGGTCACGTCGAAGGTGCTGCACGGGAACACGTCGTAGTCGGGGTCGACCGAGGGCGTCACGGGCTTCGAGGGGGCCGGGGCCTTCGTGGGTGCGGTGGTCGGCGCGGCGGTCGGGGGCTCCGAGGGGGCCTCCGTCGGCGCGTCCGTCGGCGTCACGGGCGTGGACGGAGTCGCCGACGGCGCTGCGGGACCACCCGCCGCCCCGTCCTCGCCGGGCCCGCAGGCGGTCAGCGTGACGGCGGCGAGGGCGACGAGAACGACGGCGGATCTGCGGACGGTGCTCATGATGGTGTCCCCCGATGAGAAGCGCGCAGGGCGCGGTGACGAACGTACTGGCCAGATCTGATCCGACCGGTCCAACCGATCGACCCGATCGACTCGGTCCGACCGGTCCGACCGGACCAACCGGTCCGACCCGGTCCGAGCTCGGTCGGTCCGAACTCCCAGGGTCCCGAAGAAACTTCACGGCTTGGTGACGACGGCTTGCCGAAATCACCACGACGTCGGCGGGACGAACTCCGCCGCGCACCCTCATGGGCCGGAAACCCCTGGCCAGAGCCGGTGGGACGACGTACCGTTCCGCCTCATGACCATTTCTGATCATGATCTTCCTCCGCGTCTCGGCAGTCTCACCTTCCACAGCCCGCTCTCGGAGGCCCGCGCGACCCGCATGGTCGAGCGGCTCGCCGCCATCGAGCCCGCCGATGTGCTCGACATCGGTTGCGGCTGGGGCGAGTTGCTCCTGCGTATCGTCGAGGCCGCGCCGGCGGCCAAGGGCGCGGGGATCGACATCAACGGCGAGGACCTGGCCCGTGGCCGGGCCCTCGCCGAGGCCCGTGGCCTCGCCGACCGTGTCGAGTTCGTCGAGGAGTCGGCGTTCGGCACCGACCGGGGACCCGTCGACGTGGTCCTCTGTCACGGATCGAGCCAGGCTCTCTGCGACCCCGACCAGCCGCACGACCTCGCTGCGGCGCTGAGTGAACTCCGCCGTCTCGTCAGGCCCGGAGGGCATGTCGTGCTCGGGGAGTGCTTCTGGGACCGCACGCCGACGGACGAGGAACTGGCCGGGATGTGGCCGGGCGCGAACGAGGGCGACCACACGTCCCTCGGCACCCTGGTCGACCTCGCGATCGAGGCGGGGTTCCGGCCCGCGTGGATCGAGACGGCGACCGCCGAGGAGTGGGAGGAGTTCGAGTCGGGCTACCGGTACGACACCGAGCTCTGGCTCGCGGCCCACCCCGAGCACCCGCTCGCCGCCGAGACGCGGGAGCGCGTCGACCGGCAGCGCTCGACGTGGGTGAACGGCTACCGCCGCGTCCTCGGCATGGCCTACCTGACGCTGGTCGCCGTGGCCTGACCCTCGGGCAGGGGGCCTGCGGGCATCGGCCGATCAAACACGGGGGCCACCGGGCTCATGCCGACCGGGCAGTGCTCACCGGGCTCATGCCGACCAGGCAGGGGCCACCGTGCCCAGACCGAGGATGCCGGGGCCGTGCGATCCGGTTCACCACTGCCGCCCCGCCCCCAGCCGCCCCCTCCCCGGGGCGGACAGATGCAGCACACGGAAGCGCTCGCCCTCGCCGGCGGGCGCTTCCGCGTCGGCCCACAAGGTGAACGCGAGCAGCTCCCAGTGGCGCGGATCGACCGCCAGCGCGGAGGCCACCACCCCGTCCCGCCGCGCCTCGCGCGCGTGCCGGGCCACCGCGTCCGCCACGGCCTCGCCGGGCGGGACCCCCTCCCTGAGCGGGGTCCTGCGACGCGTCGCGGCGCCCGGCACCGCACCGGAGGCGGGCCCCTCCTCGTACGACAGGCCGGTCCAGTGCTGCACCACGGGGCGGCCGAAGTCGTTCACGATGCCCTGGAAACCCGGGCCCCAGAGGAAGGAGTTCATGCCCTCGGGGTCGGCCCACAGATAGAACGGCGCGTACTGGTTGACCGGCGACGCGTCCCCGCGCTCCCGTACCAGGTACGCCTTCAGGCCGAGCCCGGGGAAGTCGTCGAGCAGATGGCCCCTCGTCGCCACCCGCTCGCGGATGATCCCCATGTCGTAGTCGGCGGGCAGGGTGATCTCGTACTGCATGGCATGCACAGCAGGCTCCCATCGCCTGTCGGGGAAGACATGTTCAGCCGACGGCGGTACGCGGGGCGAGCAGGCCCAGCAAGCCCCGAACGGCGCTGTCGAAGGGCTCCCGCGCCCCGGTCGCGCGGGCCAGGACGTACCCGCCCTGCACGGTCGCCAGGACCGTCGCCGCGATGTCCTCCGCGTCGAGCGAGGCGCTCAACTCGCCGTTGTCCAGGCCCTCCTGGGCGACCTCGGCGAGCCGGGCCCGCAGCCGCCCGAGCACCTCGTCGACCGGTGCGCGCAACACGGGATCGGCGACGACCTCGGGATCCATCGTCAGCCGGCCCACCGGGCAGCCCCGCAGGACGTCCCGCTCGCGCAGCAGATAGGCCTCGATGCGGGCGTACGCGGTGCCGTCGCCGCTCAGGACGGCCTCGGCGGCGGCGCCCAGCTCCTCGGCCGTCCGCCGGATCGCGGCGAGCGCCAGATCGGGCTTGCCCGCGAAGTGGTGGTACATGCTGCCCTGACCCGCCCCGGCCGCCTGCTGCACGGCCTTGGGGCTGGTCCCCACGTACCCCCGCTCCCACAGGAGGTCGCGGGTCGCCTCGATCAGTCGCTCGGAGGTGCTCATGACCGCACTGTACATACCAGTAGGTACAGAAGGGGAGGAGGGCCGGCGCCGCCCTGTACTCCCGACGTCGTACACGCGATGCCGCTGCCCGTACGACGCGCCCGACCCCTGCCCGGAGGGAGTCTCGAACCACGGAAAAGACCACCACGGCGCACCGGTCACGGCGCACCCGTCACAGGGCACCGGCCGATGCGCACCGAGGAGCTGAACCCTCATGAACACACTCGCCCACGCGGGCCCCGGCCCGTGGGTCCTTCTCTTCCCTCTCGTCTGGGCGGTGGTGATCGTCGGCGTCGTCACGATCGCCCGCCGCGCCGGATGGCGCCGCGGCCGCGGCCCGTGGCGCGACGTCGGCCCCGGCCGCGCCGAGGGGCCGGACGACAGCTCGCCCATCGCCCTCCTCGGCCACCGGTTCGCCGCCGGGGAGATCGACGAGGACGAGTACTGGCGTCGGCTGACCGTCCTCGAAGAGCAGTTCGGCCGCCGTACCGACTCCAAGGGGCACCGGGCATGACCACCACAGACAAGCGCCTCCGGGCCGTGCCCGCCGCCGGCCCCGCCGCCGTCCGAGTCGTCGACGCCGTCAAGGTCTACGGGCGCGGCGACACGGAGGTCAGGGCCCTGGACGGAGTGAGCGTCGACTTCCCCGTCGGTCGCTTCACCGCCGTCATGGGCCCTTCGGGCTCCGGCAAGTCCACCCTGATGCACTGCGCCGCCGGGCTCGACACCCTCACCTCCGGCGCCGCCCTCCTCGGCGACACCGACCTCGCCACGCTCGACGACCGCCGTCTGACGCTGCTGCGCCGCGACCGGATCGGCTTCGTCTTCCAGGCCTTCAATCTGCTGCCGACCCTCACCGTCGCCGAGAACATCACCCTTCCGTCGGCCCTCGCCGGCCACACCGTGGACCGGGAGCGCTTCGACCGGATCGTCGACACGGTCGGGCTCCGCGACCGCCTCCACCACCGGCCGAGCGAGCTCTCCGGCGGGCAGCAGCAGCGGGTGGCCGTCGCCCGCGCGTTCGCCGGCGACCCGGACGTCGTCTTCGCCGACGAACCGACCGGAAACCTCGACTCGCGCTCCGGCGAGGAGGTGCTGCGTCTGCTGGGCCGTACCGTGCGCGAGACCGGCCGTACGGTCGTCATGGTCACCCACGACCCGGTCGCCGCCGCCCACGCCGACGAGGTGATCTTCCTCGCGGACGGCCGGCTCGTCGACCGGATGACGGCCCCCACGGCCGACCGCGTCCTCGACCGCATGAAGGCGTTCGAGACGACGGCCGGGACCGGGGCCCGCACGACCGACGGCCACCCGACCGTCTCCGACCCGACCGACAGCCACAGCCGCAGCCGCAGCAACAGCCAGGCGACCGGCCCGGACCCGGCCGGCCCGAACCCGACTGGCCCGGACCCGACCGACGGGCACCCGAACGCCCTCACCTCCGGGGGCGTGTCCCCATGAGAACTCCCTCCGCGCCCGCCTCGCTCCGCCTCGCCCGTTCCTCCCTCGGCGCCCACCGGCGCCGGTTCGTCGGCACCTTCGTCGCCGTCCTCCTCGGCGTCGCCTTCCTCACCGGCACGCTCGTCATGGGCGACACCCTGCGCGCGAGTTTCGACTCGATGTTCACCGGCGCGAGCCGCGGCACCGACGCCGTCGTCCGCAGCGCCGTCATGGTGACGGCCTCGGGCGACGCCCAGGGCACCCGCGGCCCCGTCGACGCGGACCTCGCCGAACGCCTCGCGCGCGTGCCCGGGGTCGCCGCCGCCGCGCCCCGGATCGAGGGCGCCGGCCAGCTCCTCGCGGCCGACGGCACCCCCGTCGGCGGCAAGGGCCCGCCCACCCTCGCCGGGAACTGGATCGACGACCCGGCCCTCAACCCGTACAAGCTCGCGGAAGGCCGTGCCCCGAGCGCCCCCGGCGAGGCCGTCGTCAACCGGGGCGCGGCGAAGGCCGCGGGTCTCGGCCTGGGCGACACGACGGTCCTGCGCACCCCCGACCCGGTGCGCGTCACCGTCGTCGGTCTCGCGACCTTCGGCGGCGCGGACGGCATGGGCCAGGTCACCTGGGCCGGGCTGACCCGCGCCGACGCCGAGCGGTATCTGACGGCGCGCCCCGGCGAGGCGACGAGCATCGCCGTACGGGCCGGTCCCGGCGTCTCCCAGGAGGAACTGGTCGCCGCCCTCGCCCCCGCCCTCCCCGAGGACGTCGAGGCGATCACCGGGCAGCGCGCCGCCGAGGAGAACACCGAGACGGTCTCCGGTCGCTTCCTCAGCCTCTTCACGGCCTTCCTGCTGGTGTTCAGCGGGGTCGCGGTGCTCGTCTCCGTCTTCAGCATCCACAACACGTTCGCCGTGCTCGTCGCCCAGCGGACCCGCGAGAACGCCCTGCTCCGTGCGATCGGCGCCGCCCGACGGCAGGTCGTCGCCGGCACCCTCGCCGAGGCGCTCACCGTCGGTCTGCTCGCCTCCCTGGCCGGACTGCTGGGCGGGATCGGCGTGGCGGCCGGCCTCCAGGCCCTCTTCCCCGCCGTCGGCTTCCCGTTCCCCGAGGGCGACCTGGTCGTGACCGGCACGTCCCTCGTGCTGCCGCTCGCCGTCGGCCTCGCGGTCTGCGCGGGCTCGGCGCTGCTGCCCGCGGTACGGGCCGGGCGCACGGCCCCGCTCGCCGCGCTCCGCGAGACGCAGGTGGACGCGTCGGGCACGTCACGCGTGCGCGTGGTGACCGGTGGAGCGCTGCTCGCCGTCGCGGTCGGCACGGTCCTCCTCGGTGTGCTCGGCACCCCCTCGCTGTGGTTCGCCGCGACCGGAGCGGCGCTCGCCGTCGCCGCCTTCGTGGTCCTCGGCCCGGTGGCCGCGTCGGTCGCCGTACGGGTCCTCGGCCGCCCCCTGCGCGGCGCCAACCGCGGCCTCGCGCGCCGCAACGCCCTGCGCAGTCCGGGGCGTACGGCAGCGACCGCGACGGCCCTGATGATCGGCGTCGCGGTGGTCACCCTCTTCACGGTCTTCGGCGCCTCCCTCAAGGCGACCATGGACCGCACGGTCGACCGTTCCTTCGCGGGCGACGTGGCCATCAGCGGCGCCACGTTCGGCGCCGGAGGCGCGGGGCTCAGCCCGCGCCTCGCACCCGCCGTCGGCGCGCTGCCCGAGGTCGACACCGCCGTGGGCCTGGGGCGGGGCGTGGCGGAGGTGAACGGCAAGGGCCGTGCCCTGACCGTCACCGACCCGGCCGCGCTCTCCCGGACCCTCGACCTGGGAGAGGTGCGGGGCTCCCTCGCCGGCCTCGGTACGGACGGGCTCGCCGTCGCCGCCGACGAGGCGGCCTCCGCGGGCCTGGCGCCGGGGCGGACGGCCGAGCTCACGTTCACGGACGGCACCCGGCACAGCTTCACCGTCCGGGCGGTCTACGAACGCTCCGACCTGGCCGGCGACTACCTCGTCACCCGCGAGGCCTGGGCCCCGCACCACACCCAGGACTCCGACACCCTGGTCGCCGTCTCGTTCGCGGACGGGATCGGCACGGAGGAGGGCAAGGCGGCCGTGACCGAGGTCGCCGACCGCTACGGGCAGCCCGAGGTGCAGACGCGGGAGGAGTACGCGGAGTCCTCGGCGGGAGGCATCGACATGATGCTCACCCTCGTGTACGCCCTCCTCGCCCTCGCCGTCCTGATCGCGCTGCTCGGCATCACCAACACGCTGACCCTGTCCGTGCACGAACGGACGCGTGAGCTCGGCCTGTTGCGGGCCGTCGGCCAGACGCGGGCCCAGCTGCGGGCCATGGTCCGCTGGGAGTCGGTCCTGGTGGCGGCGTTCGGCACGCTCGGCGGACTCGTCCTCGGCGGCTTCCTCGGCTGGGTGCTGGTCCGCGCCTCGGAGGGTTCGGGCGACAGCGCGTTCGCCTTCGCCGTACCGGCGGCGCAGCTGGCGACGGTGGCCGTGGTGGGTCTGGTCGCCGGGGCCGTGGCGGCCCTGCGCCCGGCGCGCCGGGCGGCCCGTCTGGAGATCCTCCGGGCGATCGCCACGGAGTGAGGGAGGGCGGGGCAGGCCCCCTGGGCGGCCCCGTCAGCCCGTGCGGCCCGCCGGGTGCCGG
>NZ_JBHTSA010000067.1:0-47426 GCF_042795405.1 Streptomyces sp. NPDC056480
TTTACACCCACAACCCGCAAACCGAGATCGAATTGGGTCTCGTGGGATCGTTTTTGTTTATAAGAGACTGGTCCGTCCACCGCACCCCGGGGGGGCCGCCTCTCAGGCGGCCCCGCCGTTCAGTTCGAACCACACCACCTTGCCCACCCCGTGGTTCTCGACTCCCCAGGAGTCGGCCAGGGCCTCGACGAGGATCAGCCCCCTGCCGTGCGTACCGTCGTCGGCGCGCGGTACGTGCGGTGGCGCGATGCCGGGGACGAAGTCGCGGACCTCGACCCTCAGCTGCTCGGGCACGACCGTCGCCGTCACGACGGCCCCGTGCTCGGTGTGGATCAGGGCATTGGTCACCAGCTCGCTGGTGAGCAGTTCCGCCACGTCGGAGGCGCCCGGTCCGCCCCATTTCCGGAGCAGTTCACGCAAGGCGTGCCGCACCTCCGGCACCGCGGTGAGATCCGCGCATCCCACCTTTCTGAGCAGTTGAGTCGGCTGTCGTGCCTCCCCGGCCATATCCCCCACCCACAGATCGCGTCGAACAGGCTCACGGGGATGCATGCCCCGCCGAAACGCCCGCATTCCCTCAGGGTCGGGGCACGTTGCGCAGGTTGGAACGGGCCATCTGGACCATCCTGCCCACTCCCCCGTCCAGGACGATCTTGCTGGCGGAGAGGGCGAAGCCGGTCACCATGTCGGCGCTGATCCTCGGGGGGATGGAGAGCGCGTTGGGGTCGGTGACGACGTCCACCAGGGCCGGACCCTTGTGCTTGAAGGCGTCCTTGAGGGCGCTCGCCAGATGCCTGGGCTTCTCGACCCGTACGCCGTAGGCCCCGGCGGCGCGGGCGATGGCCGCGAAGTCCGGGTTCTTGTTCGTCGTTCCGTACGAGGGAAGCCCGGAGACCAGCATCTCCAGCTCGACCATGCCGAGCGAGGAGTTGTTGAAGACGATGACCTTCACCGGCAGGTCGTACTGCACGAGGGTGAGGAAGTCGCCCATCAGCATGGAGAATCCGCCGTCGCCGGAGAACGAGACGACCTGCCGGTTCCGGTCGGTGAACTGAGCGCCGATGGCCTGCGGCAGCGCGTTCGCCATCGAGCCGTGGCTGAACGAACCGATGATCCTGCGACGCCCGTTGGGGCTGAGGTAGCGGGCCGCCCAGACGTTGCACATCCCGGTGTCCACCGTGAACACGGCGTCCTCGTCGGCGAGTTCGTCGATCATGGAGGCCACGTACTCGGGGTGGATCGGGACGTGCTTCTCGACCTTGCGGGTGTAGGCCTTGATCACGCCTTCGAGCGCGTCGGCGTGCTTCTTGAGCATCTTGTCGAGGAAGCGCCGGTCGGTCTTGGCCCGGACCCGGGGGATCACGCAGCGCAGGGTCTCCCGGACGTCCCCCCAGACGGCGAGGTCGAGCCGGGAACGGCGGCCGAGGTGCTCGGGCCGGACGTCCACCTGCACGATCTTGACGTCGTCGGGCAGGAAGGCGTTGTACGGGAAGTCGGTGCCGAGCAGGATCAGCAGATCGCACCCGTGGGTGGCCTCGTACGCGGCACCGTAGCCCAGCAGTCCGCTCATGCCGACGTCGTACGGATTGTCGTACTGGATCCACTCCTTGCCCCGCAGGGCGTGGCCGACGGGGGACTTGATCCGCTCGGCGAACTGCATCACCTCGGGGTGTGCCCCGGCCGTCCCGCTGCCGCAGAAGAGCGTCACCCGGTCGGCCGCGTCGATCATCCGGACCAGGGCGTCGATCTCGGCGTCCCCCGGGCGGACGGTCGGCCGGGTGGTGACGAGCGCCGTCTCCACGGCCTTCTCCGGGGCCGGCTGGGAGGCGATGTCGCCGGGCAGCGCGACCACGCTGACGCCGCCGCGGCCGACGGCGTGCTGGATCGCCGTGTGGAGCAGCCGGGGCATCTGCTTCGGGTTGGAGATGAGTTCGCTGTAGTGGCTGCACTCGCGGAACAGCCGGTCGGGGTGGGTCTCCTGGAAGTAGCCGAGGCCGATCTCGCTCGACGGGATGTGCGAGGCGAGGGCCAGGACCGGAGCCATGGAGCGGTGGGCGTCGTACAGGCCGTTGATGAGGTGCAGGTTCCCCGGGCCGCAGGAGCCGGCGCAGGCGGCGAGGCCACCGGTGATCTGGGCCTCGGCGCCGGCGGCGAAGGCCGCGGTCTCCTCGTGCCGCACCTGGATCCAGTCGAGCGCGGGGGTGCGGCGGATCGCGTCGACGACCGGGTTCAGGCTGTCGCCGACGACGCCGTACAGGCGCCGGACTCCCGCGCGGACGAGGATGTCGACGAACTGCTCCGCCACGTTCTGTTTGGCCATGGCTCCATCAACCCATGGCCCGGCGGGTCGCGCCCGGTGGACTACGCCTCCCAGACACCCACCCCCGTACGGTCGTCGGCGTAGCCGGTCACCCTCAGCTGGGTGTCGGCGAGGAACGCGGCGAGGCCGGGCGCCTCGGCGTCGGCCCAGCGGGCGGCGAGCTCGCGGGCGAGGGCGGGTTCGCCGCGCATCGGCTCCGCGAGGCCGGGCGAGGCGAGGAGCAGGGTGTCGCCGGGGCGGGCGACGGAGGCGCGGAAGCGGAACGGCTCGGCGGGCGGCGGTACGGGCTCCTCGACGAGCGGTCCCGGCGCGGTCGTGATGCCGAGGTCCATGGTGAGCCGGTCGCCCTCCTCGGTCTCGGAGGCGACGTCCTGCGGGGGCGGCGAGCCGAAGCCCACGACGGGGGCGCCGGTGACGGCGGCCGGCTCGGGAAGCAGCGGCTCGATGTCCTGCCAGGCGCCGTCGCGGAGCCGGAAGAGACCGCCGCCGCCGATGCCGAAGAAGACCCGGGTGCGGCAGTCGGGGTCGGCGGGGACGAGCAGACAGCGGAGGGTCGCGGTGTACTCGTCGGGGGCGAGGCCGCGCTCGGCGGCGCGGGCGCGGAGCCTGCCGTACGTGCGGTCGGTGAGCCGGTGCAGTCCCGACTTGAGGTCGCCGCGGCGGCCGGACCTGATGTCCTCGGAGAGCCGGGCGTGACTGCGGCAGACGGCCTCGGCGATCCACTGGCAGGCGTCGGCGGCGGCGAGATGGGCGTCCTCGGCGGCGCGGGAGCCCGCGGCGACGGCGACGAGGACGAGGGCGGTCTCGTCGTGGCCGAAGCGGGCGGTGAGCAGGGCGTCGCGGCGGGGCTCGCCCCGGTAGCGCGCGGAGTCACCGCGTACGGAGGCGGCCCGCAGGGTGCAGGTGCCGTAGCGGGCGCCGTCGAGCACGGTGTCGGACACCAGCTCGCCGAGCTCCCCGGGCCGGGCGACGGGCAGCGCGGTCGGCTCGGGCTCGTAGGTGGGCGGCCGGCTCCCGACGTATCCGGTACGGGGCCGGGGCACGGAGACCTCGACGGTGAGTCCGGAGCCGGAATCGGAGCCGGAGTCGGGACCGCCGGTCGGGGCCGCCTCGTCCCCGTACGCGGAACCGGAAGCGAACCCGGACGCGAGCCCGGGCTCGAACCCGGGCTCGATCTCGGTCTCGGGCTCGGACCCCTCGCGGTCCTCCGGTCTCCCGGGCACCTGGACCTGAACGGTGGGCGTCTCGACGGGCGGGGCGGGCGGAGCCGGTGGCGGCGGGGCCGGAAAGGTCTGCGGGCCCTCCTGCCGCGCCTCCCAGGGCGCCCGGCCGGGCACGAGGGGTGCGGCGGGGCCCGGCGACGGGGGCGGCGCGGCGGCCATCGGCGGCGTGGGCGGGGCGGGCGGCGCGGCGGGCGGGCTCGGCGGTGCGGAGGGCGGGCTCGGCGGTGCGGAGGGCGGGCTCGGCGGTGCGGAGGGCGGGCTCGGCGGTGCGGCGGCCTTCGGCGGCGGCACCGGGATCGGGACGGCCGCCGTGGCCCACGGGTCCGGCGTCGGGCCCGGAGTCGCACCCGGCGGGCCCGTGGTGGCCCGGGTCGCCGTGGTGAAGTGGTCGTCGAGGGTGTCACCCGACGCCGTCGGGGCCGTGTCCGGCGCCGACTCGTCGTAGAGCTTGTCCCACCAGTTGTCGTCCCCCTGCTGAGTCATGCCCTTATTGTCCACCGCTCGGGGCGCCCGAAAACGGGACATCAGGAAAACCGTTGCTGCAAATGGGTGGTCCGCCGGGCGGCCCCACCCCCCACGGGAAGGACGCCCGGCGGACCGGCGTGATCAGCGCACGTCGTAGGCGCGGACCACGGTCTGGGTGACGGAGTTGCCGTTGGCGTCCGTCAGTTCGGTCTTCAGGGTGACCTGCTTACCGGTCGCGCCCGTGTGGTTCACGGTCGCGGTCCAGTGGCCGCCCTGCTGAGAGACCTGCGCTTCGGTCCAGGTCGTGCCCCCGTCGTAGGAGTACGAGAGCTTGGCCGAGGTGAGCGCCGCGGGAGTGTAACCCGCGTGACCCGTCGCGGTGAGGCCGATGTGCTGGCCGCCGGTCGCGGCGAGGGTCTTGAGTCCGTCCTCCGGAAGGTCGTACCGGGGGAAGAGAATCGGGATGCCCTGAGAATAGACGCTCTCGTCAAGCTTGGAGGTGAATTTCCATACCGAATTGACGGAGTTCGAGCGGGCCCACACCTTGCTCCCGATCTTCATGACGTTCTGTTCGAGGGTGTACGTACCCTCGTCGGCGGGCACCTGGAAGGCTCCGAACGGCCAGCCGCTCTCACCGAGCACCTCGCCGTCGCGGCTCAGGCGGATGCCGCCGATGTCACCGAAGGAACCGGCCTCGCCGTGGTGGGTGTTGTCGCCCCAGATCGCGGCGGAGAAGCCGATGTAGTCGCCCTGGCGCTCGGCGACGAGGACCGGCTTGCCGGTGGCGTCGCGCGGGGCGGTGGGGGCGACGACCCCGTCGTACCAGCGCTCGGTGCGTCGCTCGCCGGCCTGGTACGTGTGCGGGGTGCCGATCATGTACTCGCCGAAGGGGAAGCTGGAGGAGAGCATCCGGTCCCAGCTCGTGTCGCCGGCGGTGTAGTACTCGGTGCGGGTGCCCGGCGCGGAGACCAGCGCGAGGTCGGCGAAGGAGACGGACGTGCCGTTGGGCCGGGAGGCGCCGCTGAAGTCGATGAAGTCGTTGGCGAGGCCCATGGCGCGGTAGGTCGACTCGGTGCGGCCGAGCTGCCCGTCACGGACGCGGTAGTTCTTGTCGCCGCGGATCGACCCCTTCTCGGGGAAGGCGAGGTTGTAGAGGTACGGGCTCTTCGCCGTGGCCCTCCAGGAGAGGCCGACCTGGCCGGCGGCGAGCCTGCCGAGCAGGGCCGTGCCCTCGGCGGAGTCGACGGCGAGGACCGGGAAGCCGGCGCCGGCGAAGCCGCCCGCGGGGTACCAGCGGCCGGGGCCGGTGCGGTACGCGAGGACGGCCACCGCGCCCGCGGCCTTGGCGTTACGGGCCACCGTCAGCGCCGAGTTGGAGGTGTCGGGGAAGCGGACCAGGGCGATGCGGCCCTGGACTCCGGCGGCCTTGAGCTCCTCGGGGGTGCCGGTGCCGGCGTCCACGAGACCGGCGGAGCCGGTGCCGTCGAGGTTGTCGGAGCCGGTGGAGGCGGTGACCGGGTGCAGGGTCAGACCGTCGGTGGTGCGGAGGGAGGTGATGAGCGGGGCCGCGGTGCGCCAGTAGCTGCCGAACTCGAAGTCGCCCTCGGTGGCCGCGCCTTCGACGGAGGCGTAGTAGCCGCGGATGGTGCGCCCGCCGGCGGCGGTGCCTGCGTGCAGCCAGAAGTCGTCCCACGACCGGGCGAACGCGAGGGTGGTGCCGCGGGCCTCGGAGGCCTTGTCGGTCGCGACCGACAGCCTGTGGGCCTTGCGGGCGTCGAGGACGACGGTGGTGTCCTTCTCGACCTCCAGCTGCGGGCGGCCGAGGTAGCTGAGCGAGTCGTTCAGCGTGGCGCCCTCACCCGCGTCCGGGGTGGTGACGAAGGAGGAGAGGAAGTAGCTGCCGGGGCGCACCCGGTAGACCTGGTCGGCCGCTCCGTCGTTGAAGCGGCGCTCGCCACCGGCCACGTCGGTGCCGATGACATCGAGGGAGGAGGCTCCGGCGGCGGGCTCGCCCTGACGGTCGATCAACTTGACGCGCAGGGTGACCGTTTCGGGCTCGACGTAGAGCGAGAACGGGGTGGAGACATGGAGGCCGCCCTTGCCGGTGGCGACCACGCGGCCGGTGACGTCACCGTACTGGGCGCGGTCGAGGCGGGCCGCGGGGTCGAGCTCCAGCGGGACCTGGACGGTGGCGCCGGCGGGCACGGTGACGGTGCGCCTGCCGAGGTGGGCGACCGAACTCCGCACCCGGGAGCCGTCGTTGCCGGTGACCTTCTCGACGGCCAGGTTCAGGGTGACCGGGGCGCCGGAGGTGTTGGTGTACGGGACGGAGACCGTGGTGCGGTCGGTCCTGTCCTGCGGCCAGTTGTAGGTGCCGCCCTGGACGGCGGGCGAGCCGAGGACCGTCTGGTCGATCGCGGCCTTGACGTCGAGGCGGCCGCCGCCGACCTCGCGGACGTCGCCGGGGACGGAGCTCTCGGCGGAGGCCACGAGCGCGGCCTTGATCTGCTGGGCGGTCCAGTCGGGGTGACGCTGCTTGACGATGGCGGCGGCGCCCGCGACGTGCGGGGTGGCCATCGACGTACCGGACATCGACTGGTAGGCGTAGACGCCCCGGCCGCCGGCCGCCGCGGCGGAGATGCCGACGCCGGGCGCCGCTATCTCGGGCTTGAGGGTGTGGTTGACGATCGTCGGGCCGCGGCTGGAGAAGTACGCGGTGGAGTCGTCGCGGTCGGTGGCGCCGACGGTGAGCACACTGGGCGCACAGCCGGGCGAGGAGACCGTGTTGAGGGTGGGGCCCGAGTTCCCGGCGGCGATGACGAACAACGTGCCCTTGTTCTGGGCGAGTTCCTCGGCCGCGAGGCTCATCGGGTCGGTGCAGTCGGTGGGTACGGGGCTGCCGAGGCTCATCGAGACGACGTCGGCGCCCTGGGCGACGGCCCATTCCATGCCCGCGATGATCCAGGAGGCGGCGCCGGAGCCCGAGTCGTTGAGGACCTTGCCGTTGAGGAGGGCCGCGCCGGGCGCGACGCCCTTCTTCCTGCCGTCGCTCGCGGCGCCGGAACCGCCGACGGTGGAGAGGGTGTGGGTGCCGTGGCCCTGGCGGTCGCCGGTGCTGTCGGAGTCGGTGAAGTTCTCCGAGGCGGCGATCCGGCCCTCGAGGTCGGGGTGCTCGGCGTCGGCGCCGGTGTCGAGGACGGCGACCTTGGTGCCCGTGCCGTCGTAGCCGGCGGCCCAGGCCTCGGGCGCGTGGACCTGCTTCGTCGAGCGCTCCAGGGTGGCCTGGACCTTGCGGTCGAGCCAGAGCTTCTTGATTCCGGAGGCGGAGCGGGCCGTGGGCGTGTTCACCTCGGCCCAGAACGTGGCGGCCTGCTTCTTCTCCGCCTTGAGCGCGACGCCGTCGACGGTCCTGAGGACCTGGCCGCGCCGGGCGCCGCGCGGGGCGGCGGGGACGGAGCGGGCGAGGTCGGAGCCGTAGACCGCGATGAGGGGCAGCGTCGCGCTCGCGGCGTCGTCGTAGCCCTGCCGGACGAGGCCGGTGACGTTGAAGAGCTCCTGGTCGACGCGGCCCGCGGCGAGCGCCTCGGTGGCGCCCTCGGGGTAGACGTACAGGTCCTGGCCGGAGCGGCGGGCCTGGACCAGGGGGACGGTTCCGTCCTCGCGCGGCAGGGCGGTGGCGGAGGGGTTGCCGTCGGCGTCGCGGCCGACCACGACGCGGTCCCCGGTGACCAGGGTCACCGTGACGGGACGGTCCCCGGCGCGGGCCGCGGCCTCGCTCCCTACCAGCGGTCGCTTGCCGGCCGTGTCGTCCTGCGGCTCGTTCGCCACGGACGGCGCGACCGCGGTGACGGCCAGGACGACGGCGGTCGCCGCCCCCAGGGCCGTACGCGAAATCGGGCGCATCGCTCTCCCCATCTGATTCCGGAAAAAGGGCACAAGACACCTGTCTCCGGAGGCTGTTGGTGCTGCGGTGGCGCCACATTGGCAGAGGTGAGGGCGGTACAGGGATGATGGGCGAGGCGGGAATACGCCGTGGCCGTTTCCCGCCAGGTCACCAACGGAACGAATGCCTCCGGTGAATGTCCTGGGAAGATCCGGGGCTCGCCGCCGAAGGTAGGGCGAGGGGTGGGGCATCCATGCTGGGAGCGATAGGACTCGACGAGCGCCAGGAGTCCGCGTACCGGGCGCTGGTCGCGCTGGGCGCGGCCGAGGTGACCGACCTGGCGCACCGGCTCGCGCTGCCGGAGCTGGACACCGAGCGGGCGCTGCGCCGTCTGGAGTCGCAGGGCCTCGCCGCGCAGTCCTCGGCCAGGACGGGCCGGTGGGTGGCGGCGCCGCCGGGGGTGGCCCTGGGCGCCCTCCTCACCCAGCAGCGCCACGAGCTGGAGCAGGCGGAGCTGGCGGCGGCGCTGCTGGCCGAGGAGTACCGGGCGGAGGCCGCCGAGGCGGCCGTGCACGACCTGGTGGAGGTGGTGACCGGCGCGAGCGCCGTCACCCATCGCTTCCTCCAGCTCCAGCTGGGCGCGCAGGACGAGGTCTGCGCCCTGGTCACGGGCAAGCCGATCGCGGTCTCCGGCATGGAGAACGACGCGGAGGAGCAGGCCGCCGGGCGGGGAGTGCGCTACCGGGTGGTGATCGAGCGGGACGTGCTCACGCTCCCGTCCGGACTGCTCGAACTCTCGGCGGCGCTCAGCCGTGAGGAGCGCATCCGGGTCGCGGACCGGGTCCCGACGAAGCTGGTGGTCGCCGACGGGAACCTGGCGATGGTCCCGCTGACCGGGCGGGGCGCGGAACCGGCGGCGATCGTCGTGCACGCGAGCGGGCTCCTGGAATCGCTGATGGGCCTGTTCGAGTCGGTGTGGCGGGACGCGCTGCCGCTGAGACTCGGGGCGGGTGCGCAGATCACCGAGGAGGAGGCGCCCGGTCCGGACGTCATGGACCTGGAGATCCTCTCGCTGCTGCTCGCCGGGATGACGGACGCGAGCGTGGCCAAGCAGCTGGACCTGGGGCTCCGGACGGTGCAGCGCCGGGTGAAGGGCCTGATGGAGCTGACCGGGGTGACCACCCGGCTGCAGCTGGGCTGGCACGCGTACGAGAAGGGCTGGGTGGCGCGCGGCTGAGCGGGCCTCCGCCCCCTGCCGCCCGACCCGCGCCCCTCGCCGTACCCCGGCCGCCCACCTCGCCGTACCCCGGCCGCCCGCCTCGCCGCACCCGGCCGTCCACCGTCCTCACCGTGCGCGGACGCCCGCCCCCTCGCCCTCCCCGGACGCCCCCCCCTCTCACCGCACCCGGATGCCCTCCGCGACCTGCGCGGACGCCGGTTGTGGGGGACCCTGGGCGCGTGGGTGTGTGGCAGCTCCTGATGGTCGCGACGGTGATGTTGCTCGGCGTGTTCGGGGTGCTGGCCCCCGGCGTGCCGGGGACGTGGCTGGTGTGGGCCGCGATGCTCTGGTGGTCCCTGCACGAGCGGACCGACCTCGCCTGGATCCTGCTCGCCTCCACGACCGGTCTGCTGCTGCTCACCCAGGTGGTCGTCTGGCAGCTGCCACCCCGTCGCTTCCGGGGCGTGGGCATCACCCGGCGGATGGTGACCTACGCCGGCGCGGGCGCCCTCCTGGGCTTCGTCCTGGTGCCGGTGCTCGGCGCGATCCCCGGCTTCGTCGGCGGGATCTACCTCTCGGAACGCCTCCGGCTGGGCGGCCACGGCCAGGCCGGGGCGGCCACCCGGACGGTGATGCGGGCGGCCGGCACGAGCGTCCTCGTGGAGCTGTTCGCCTGCCTGCTCGTCGTGGGGGCGTGGGCGGGCGCGGTGCTCTGGGGCTGAGACCTAGGACGGAAGGGGGAGGCCGAGTGGGCCCGTCCGCCGATCCGCCCGGGGCCCGGTCGCAGGATGCTGGTCCCATGAGGGATTTCGAGGGCTTCAGCGCGGCGGAACGCGCCTATCTCACGGGTGGCCGGCAGCTCGCCCGGATGGCCACGGTCGACCCTTCCGGTCAGCCCCAGGTCAATCCGGTGGGCTTCTTCCCGCAGGAGGACGGCACCGTCCTGGTGGGCGGCCTCGCGATGGGCCGTACGAAGAAGTGGCGCAATCTGCGGGCGAACCCGAAGGTGGCGCTGGTCGTGGACGATCTCGCGAGCGTCCGCCCCTGGCGGGTGCGGGGTGTCGAGATCCGGGGCGAGGCGGAGCTCCTGGTCGGCCCGCACGCGCTGGGCCCGCACTTCAGCGAGGAGGTGATCCGGATCCGTCCGCGCCGGATCCACAGCTGGGGTCTCGAGGAGTCCCCGGGAGCGGAGTCCTGAGGTAGCGGGCGGCGTACGAGCGCCAGGGCCGCCACTCCTCCGCGGCCGGGACACCCGCCGGGAGTACGTCGGGGTCGCCGAGGGCCCGCATGCGGATGAGGGCGGCGGCCTCTGCCGTCACTCCGGGGACGGCGCGGAGTGCGGCCTCGGCCTCGTCGCGGTCGGCTCCGGGGTCGAGGCGTACGGCTCCGTCGGCGAGCGCTCGGGCCAGCGGGCCCGCGACGGGGTGGCCGGTCAGCGCGCGGGGCTCGGGGAAGACATGGCTGAGGCTGCCGCAGCCGGTGGCCAGCGGGGTGCCGTGCGTCTCGACGACCCGGGCGGACTCCGCCGCGCCGAGCAGGGTCCGCAGCGCGAACTCCTCCGGCTCGGCCGTCCCCGGGGACCGCACGCCGGGCCGGGCGGCCACCTCGGCGGCGAGCCCGGGCGCCGCGCCGAGACGCTCGGCGACCGCGTACGGGTCGGCGTCCAGGTCGAAGAGGCGGCGCAGCCGGTGCACGGCGGTGGTGAGGTCGCGCAGCTCGGTGAGATGGATCCGGGCCTCCAGCCAGCGCCCGGCGGAGCGCTCGTCGACGGAGACGATCCCGGTGCCGTACGGGAGGCGGAGGGTGCGCCGGTAGGTGCGGGCGCCGGGGGCGCCGGCGATCTCCTCCACGCGGGGCACGGCCTCGGCCGCGAGCAGGTCGAAGACCTCGCCGGCCGCGTACGGACCCCGGTGGGCGAGCCGCAGCGGTACTCCGGCCGCGAGCGCGGTACGGGCTCCGGCGCCGCTGCCCGCCTCGGCGCGCAGCGCGCTGGGGGTGCGGGCGTAGACGGCGCGGATCGTCTCGTTGAACTGGCGGACGCTGGCGAAGCCGGCCGCGAAGGCGATCTCGGTCACCGGCAGCCCGGTGGTCTGGAGGAGCAGCCGCGCGGTGTGCGCCCGCTGGGCGCGGGCGAGCGCGACGGGTCCGGCGCCGAGCTCGGCGGTCAGCTGGCGCTGTACCTGCCGGGTGCTGTAGCCGAGGCGCCCGGCCAGGCCGGGAACGCCCTCACGGTCGACGACTCCGTCGCCGATCATCCGCATCGCGCGCCCGACGACATCGGCCCGTACGTCCCAGGCGGCGGAGCCGGGGACGGCGTCCGGGCGGCAGCGGCGGCAGGCCCGGAAGCCGTGGCCCTGGGCTGCGGCGGCCGTCGGGAAGAACGCGACGTTCTGCCGTTTGGGGGTGACGGCGGGGCAGCTGGGACGGCAGTAGATGCCGGTGGTGCGGACGGCGAAGAAGAACTCTCCGTCGAACCGTGCGTCCCTGCTGCTGACCGCCTCGTAGCGGGTGTCGTCGTCCTTCACGTCTCCCAGTGTGCGACGGCCGACGACCCCCGGCTCGCGGTTTTCGGACACGGCGCTGCGAGAGCGGGGAGGGACGCCGGGCCGACGACCCTCCCCCGTAGGTACACCCGCGCGCGTCCCCCGCACCGCCCGCTACCGGACGCGCCCGCGCTTCATCTCCATGGCGTGGCGGCCCTCCGCGCCCTTGCGCTTCCAGTCCTTGAGGATCTCGCTGCGCACACGGGCGTCGGTCTTGGCCACGATCCGCTGGTTCTCCCGGATCAGCTTGCGGTAGCTCTCCAGGCGGCGCACCGGCAGCGAGCCGTCCTCGATGGCGGCGGCCACGGCGCAGCCGGGCTCCGACTCGTGGGCGCAGTCGTGGAAGCGGCAGTCCGCGGCCAGTTCCTCGATCTCCGAGAAGACCTGGCCGACGCCGGTCTCCGCGTCCCAGAGGCCGACTCCGCGCAGACCGGGGGTGTCGATGAGGACTCCCCCGGTGGGGAGGACGAAGAGGTTGCGGGTGGTGGTGGTGTGCCGGCCCTTGCCGTCGATGTCCCGGGCGGCCTGGACGTCCATGACGTCCTCGCCGACGAGGGCGTTGGCGAGGGTCGACTTCCCGGCGCCGGAGACGCCGAGCAGCACGGTCGTACCGCCCGCGACCACCGCGGACAGCACGTCGAGGCCTTCCCCGGTGGTCGAGCTCAGGGGCACGACCTGGACGCCGGGGGCGACCGTCTCGACGTCCTCGACGAGGTAGGAGAGCCCGACGGGGTCGGGCACGAGGTCCGCCTTGCTGAGGACGACGGTCGGCTGGGCACCGGACTCCCATGCGAGGGCGAGGAAGCGCTCGATGCGGCCGAGGTCGAGCTCGACGGCGAGCGAGACGGTGATGACGGCGTGGTCGACGTTGGCGGCGAGGATCTGCCCCTCGGACCGCTTGGACGAGGTGGAGCGCGCGAAGGCCGTCCGGCGCGGCAGGCACGCCCGGACGTAGCGGGGGTCGCTCGCGCCCTCGGGGTCGATCGCGGCCCAGTCGCCGGTGCAGACGACCCGGAGCGGGTCGTGCGGGGTCACGAACGCCGTGTCGGCGCGCACGATCCCCTCGGCGGTGGCGACGTCGCACTGGCCGCGGTCGACCCGGATCACCCGGCCGGGGACGAGTCCCTGGGCGGCGTACGGAGCGAAGGCGGTGGCCCACCCGGCGTCCCAGCCATGGGCGTCGAGCAGCGAAGAAGAGGAAGTGGTGGGGGAAAGCGGGAAAGACAAGGGGGACCCTTCACAGGGGTGGCCCCGGCACACGCCGATCGGCGTGCAGAAGGAAGGTCAGCCGGCGACCACGGAGGTGGAGTGAACGAACTGCTGAATGCGGGCAACGCCCGTCGTGTCGACAGCCATCGGTCACACCTCCTGGATCACACACAGCGACGGTCACGGCCGGCACAACGGCCGGTCCGTGAGAACGGCATGACCTTAGCGCGGCCCCTTCGGACCACGCCACGCATTTATTCTCGGCCTCCGCCGGGAGCCCTGTTCCGGCCATGATCCGACCGGGGCCGAGGTCCGATTCGTACAAGACCGGCCGGGGACGGCCTGCCTACCGTGCCCTCATGGACACAGCACCCCGCATCACCCCGCACCTGGACCTGGTCGGCGTCGTCGTCTCCGACATGGCCGCCTCGCTCGCGTTCTACCGCCGTCTCGGCCTGGAGATCCCGGCCGGGGCCGAGTCCGCCCCGCACGTGGAGGCCGTGCTGCCCGGCGGACTGCGGATCGCCTGGGACACGGAGGACGTCGTCCGGTCCTTCGACCCCGGCCGACGGCCGCCCGAGGGCGGCAACCGGATCGAGCTCGCCTTCCGGTGCGCGACGCCGGAGGCCGTGGACACGGTGTACGAGGAGCTGCTCGCCGCCGGGTACCGGGGGCATCTGAAGCCCTGGGACGCGGTCTGGGGGCAGCGTTACGCCGTGGTCCTCGACCCGGACGGCTCGGGCGTCTCCCTGTTCGCCGACTCGGCCGACTCCGCCGACTCGACCGGCTCCGCCACGGACGCCACGTAGGCGCCGAGCGTCATCCCGGCCAGCGCCCTGGTCTCGCGTGCGAGATGGGCCTGGTCGACGCAGCCCGCGCGGACGGCCGCCTCGGCGTACGGCACGCCGGTCAGGACAAGGGCGAGCGCCCGCTGGAGCCGGAGCACGCGCGCGAGGGTCTTCGGGCCGTAGCCGAAGGCGTCCAGGGACCGCCGGTGCAGCTGCCGGGCGCCGATCCCGACCGCGTCGGCCGTCTCGGCGACCGCGCGGCCGGCCGCGAGACGCGCCACGACGGCCCTGAGCAGCGGGTCGGGCGCGGGGGCCCCGGCGGCCCGGAGCCGGACGAGTTCGTCCAGGGCCGCGGCCGGGTCGGGGGCCCCGGTGATCCGCTCGCCGAGTCGCCGCGCCTCGGCCTCGCCCCACAGCGCGCCGAGGGCGACGCGCCGGTCGCGGAGCTCGTGGGCCGGGACCCCGAAGAAGCCGGGCGCGTCACCGGGGGCGAAGCGGATTCCCGCGTACCGCGCGGCGGACTCCCCCGGTACGTACGCGCGTGTGTCGGGTCCTGCGACGAGGAGGTGTCCGTCGGCCCAGATCAGGTCCATGCAGCCGTCGGGCAGCACGGGCCGGACGGCGTCCGTGGCGGGGCCGGCGGTCCGGGTCCACAGGACGGCTCCGTCGAGCAGGGCGGGGCGCTCCTCGTACACACCTCGACGATAGGCCCCGCCGGTCGGTCAGTCCTTCTCCCAGCCCGAGTGCAGGCGGGCCTTCACGTCGTCCGGGGGCAGGAACCGGGACCAGCGCTCGGGGAACTCGGACGGCATGTCCGGGTCGTCCTCGTCGACGTCCTCCGCCTCCGCACGCACGCGTGCGACGAGTTCCGCCGCCTGGATGGCGCGGGCCCGGTCGTTGGCCTCACGGGCGGCGGCGGTGGCGACGGAGGGCCAGACGCGGTCGATGGCCGCGTTCACGGCGGCGCCGACCAGGACGGCGAAGGCCGAGATGCCGATCCAGAGGAGGACGGCGATGGGGGCGGCGAGGGAACCGTAGATCGTCGGTCCCTCGACCTGGCTGGTGAGGTAGATGCGCAGCAGGAAGCTGCCGAGGATCCACATCCCGAGGGCGACGAGGGCGCCCGGGATGTCCTCGATCCACGGCGATCTGACGGGCACGGACACGTGGTAGAGCGTGGTGAGGAAGGCGATGGAGAGCAGGATGACGGCCGGCCAGTAGAGGACGGCGACGACCTCGGTGCCCCAGGGGACGAGTTCGACGACCCGGTCGGGGCCGACGACCGCGAGGGGCAGCACCACCGCTCCGATGATCAGGGCCACGATGTAGAGCAGGAAGGCCAGGAGCCGGGTCTTCACAATGCCCCGGTGGCCGTCGAGCCCGTACATGACGGTGATGGTGTCGATGAAGACGTTCACCGCGCGCGAGCCGGACCAGAGGGCGATCGCGAAGCCGAGGGAGACCAGCTCGGGGCGTTTGCCCTGGGTCACGTCGTCCAGGAGCGGTTTCGCGATGTCGTGCACCCCGCGGTCGGAGAGGACCGTTCCGGCGGCGCGGAGGATGTTCTCCTCGATGCTCGCGACGGTGTCCGTGTTGGTCCAGTCGTCGGCGTAGCCGAGGAGGGCGATCAGGCCGAGGAGCAGCGGCGGCAGCGACAGCAGGGTGAAGAACGCCGCCTCGGCGGCGAGGCCGAGGATCCGGTACTCGATGCACGAGTTGACGGTGTCCTTGAGGAGCAGCCAGACCATCTTCCGCTTCGAGACGTTGCGGTAGAGGACGCGCGCGCGGTGGAGCCTGCTCCAGGGCCGCCGCTCGGGCCGTTCGGGTGTTTCGCTTGCTGCCTGCACCTGCTTACCGTATCGGCATGGCAGCGAGCACCCACACCGTGACCAACCAGGCTCCGCCCCTGGTCGGGTACGACGTCTTCATGACCGATCCCGTCCTGACGGAGGCAGTCGAACGACACCTCGCGCCGGAGCTCCGGGCGGAGGTCCGCGAGGACCTCGTCGTGCTCGGTCAGGCGGCCGGTTCGGCCCAGGTCCGTGAGTGGGGCGAGCGGGCGAACGCCCACCCGCCGCGGCTGCGGACCCACGACCGGTACGGCCACCGGATCGACGAGGTGGACTTCGATCCGGCCTGGCACCGGCTCCTCGGCAAGTCGGTGGGGGCCGGGCTGACGGACGCGTGGGGGCGCCCGGGCGGTCATGTGCGCCGGGCCGCCGGGTTCCTGGTGGTGTCACAGGCGGAGGCGGGCCACGGCTGCCCGCTGTCGATGACGCACGCCGCCGTGCCCGCGCTGCGCGCCGAGCCGGAGCTCGCCGAGGTGTGGGAGCCGGCGGCGACCTCGCACGTGTACGAGCGGGAGCTCCGCCCGGTCGCCGAGAAGCCGGGTGTCCTGCTGGGGATGGCGATGACGGAGAAGCAGGGCGGCAGCGACGTCCGGGCGAACACGACGGAGGCGCGCCCGCTGGCGGCCGACGGGGAGTACGTCCTGACGGGGCACAAATGGTTCTGTTCGGCGCCGATGTCGGACGCCTTCCTGGTGCTCGCGCAGGCGTCGGCGGGGCTCACCTGTTTCCTGGTGCCGCGGGTGCTCGCGGACGGCTCGCGCAACGCGTTCGCGATCCAGCGCCTGAAGGACAAGCTGGGCAACCGTTCGAACGCCTCCGCCGAGGTGGAGTTCGACGGGACGACCTGGGCGCGCCGGGTCGGCGAGGAGGGGCGCGGGCTCCGCACGATCATGGGCATGGTGGCGGCGACCCGGCTCGACTGCGTCCTGGGTTCGGCGGCCCTGATGCGGCAGGCGGTGGCGCAGGCCGTGCACCACTGCGCGTACCGCGAGGCCTTCGGCGGCCCTCTGATCGAGAAGCCGCTGATGCGGAACGTACTCGCGGACCTGGCCCTGGAGTCGGAGGCGGCGACGGTCCTGGGCATGCGTCTCGCGGCGGCCTACGACGCCGCCGAAGGCACCACCGCAACCGATCGCGCCGGCGAATCCGGCGGCGGCGACCACGCCGAGCGTGAGCGGGCCTTGCTCCGCATCGCCGTTCCGGTGGCGAAGTACTGGGTCACCAAGCGGTGCACGCCGATGGTGGCGGAGGCGCTGGAGTGCCTGGGCGGCAACGGGTACGTCGAGGAGTCCGGGCTGCCCCGGCTGCTGCGGGAGTCGCCGCTCAACTCGGTCTGGGAGGGCTCGGGGAACGTCCAGGCGCTCGACGTGGTCCGGGTGCTGCGGACGGAGCCCGCCGCGCTGGACGCCTTCCTGCGGGAGGTCGGGGCGGCCCGGGGCGCGGACCACCGGCTCGACCGGGCGATCCGTGGGCTGCTCGTCGAACTGGCGGACCTGGACGGGATCGAGGCGCGGGCGCGGCGGCTCGCGGAGCGGCTCGCGCTGGTCCTCCAGGGGGCGCTCCTGGTGCGGTGGGCACCGCCGGAGGTGGCGGACGCGTTCTGCGCGTCGCGGCTGGGCGGGGACGGGGGCGCGGCCTTCGGGACGCTGCCGCACACGCTGGACCTGCGGGCGCTCGTGGAGCGGGCACGGGTGGAGGTCACGAGCGACTGACGTACGTCCGGGGGAAGTTCGCCGCGCGCGCCAGGGGTGGACCGCAAGGGTCGGCACGCGCGGAAAAGCGGGGGTGGTGCTGCGCCGACACGGCACCACCCGCCGCTCGCACCAGCTTCGCCCAGGGGGCGGGTCGGCGACCAGAGTTGCAAAGGGTTGCAGGATTACCCGAACCGGGCCTCGCCGGACGGTTCCGAACGGCACGATGGGCACCGACACTCCGGACATCTGCCCCGTGCAGAACCGATACAGCACCCCGGGTGGCTGGGAGAGACCGATGAATAACACGCAGCTCGACATGAAGCGCCTCGCCGCCATGGACGCCGCTCAGGCCACCCGGCTGCTCCACCGGGTCCGCGAGGAGACGCTCGCCGGCCGCACGCCGCCGATCGCGCCCCGCGCGGTGATCGACGCGTCCTGGCAGCGGATGGCCCGGCTGGGGCTCGACCCCGACCAGGGCACGAGCAGTGTGCTGCTCCAGCGCGACGAGCTGGAGCAGCGGCGCAGAACCACGCTCCTCTCCGAGGTCATGCAGACGCTCAGCGACGGCCTCGCCGGCATCGCCGACACCTCCCTGCAGATCATGGTGGTCACCGACGAGCACGGCCGGGTGCTGTGGCGGCAGGGGAACCTGTCGGTGATGCGGCAGGCGAACGGCATCTGCCTGGAGGAGGGCGCGGCCTGGACCGAGCACACCACCGGGACGAACGCCGTCGGCACGGCCCTCGCCATGGGCCGGGCGGTCCAGGTGCACTCCGCCGAGCACTACGTCCAGGCGCTCCACAACTGGACCTGCGCCGCCGCGCCCGTGCACGACCCGCGCGACCGGCGGCTGCTCGGCATCGTGGACGTGAGCGGTCCCGCGTCCAGCTTCCATCCGGCGATGCTGGCCCTGGTCGGTTCGGTGGCCCAGCTCGCCGAGGCGGAGATGCGGGAGCGGCACCGCAGCTCGGTCGAACGGCTGCGGGCGGTGGCCGCGCCGATCCTGTGCCGGGTGGGCGGCCGGGCCGTGGCGGTGGACACCCACGGCTGGACGGCGGCGGTGACGGGGCTCGCGCCGGTGGACCGGATCGCGCTGCCGAAGTCCTTCAGGTCCGGCCGGATGTGGCTGCCCTCGCTCGGCGTGTGCGCGGTGGAGCCGCTGCCGGGCGGCTGGCTGCTGCGGGTCGAGGAGGAGACGCCGCCGGAGGAGCCGGGCACGGCGGCGGCGAGCCGGGTGATCCTCGACCTGAGCAGGCCGCGCCGCTGGACGGTGTCCGTCTCCGGTGCGGCGGGCAGCTGGCAGCAGGAGCTGAGCCCCCGGCACGCGGAGCTCCTCTACGTCCTGGCGATGCACCGGGACGGGCGGACGGCGGCGGAGCTGGCGGACGACGTGTTCGGGGACCGTACGCGGACGGTGACCGTACGGGCGGAGATGTCACGGGTACGCCGGAACCTGGCCGGGGTCCTGGCGCACCGCCCGTACCGCTTCAGCGAGGAGGTCGCGGTGGAGGTCCTGCGCCCGGAGCGCCCGGCGGACCTGCTGCCCCACTCCCTGGCACCGGCGGTACGGGGGCCCCGCACGGGCACGAACGCGTAGCGCGCGGAGGCGCGGGGGCGCCCCGCACGGGCACGAACGCGTGGGGCGCGCGGGCACGTGGGCACGTGCGCGCGTGGGCCGGGCGCTCGGGGCGCTCACGTCCCCGTTCCGGCCACGGCCGTCCAGCATGCGGACACCCCGGCCCGGGGGCCCGGCCGCACGGCCCCCCGGTCGCCCCGCCGAACGGGGTCGTGATGCGATGAACCCATGCGCATCACTCTCACCACCTGGTCCCTTGAGCAGACCTCACCGTCCGATCTGCGTCCCTCCCCCGTCCCGGAGGGTGACGACATCACGATCGCGCGGGCCGCGGTCCCGTCGCCGGAGTACAGCCGCTTCCTCTATACGGCGGTCGGCGGCGACATCCGCTGGAACGACCGGCTGGCGCTGACGTACAAGCAGTGGCAGGAGATCGTCGACAAGCCGGGCGCCGAGATCTGGGTGGCGTACGACCGGGGGACGCCGGCCGGGTACGTGGAGCTGGACCCGCAGGACGACGGCGTCGTCGAGATCGTCTACTTCGGCCTGATCCCGGCCTTCCGGGGGCGCCGGATCGGTGGTCACCTGCTGTCGTACGGGGTCGCGCGGGCCTGGGACCTGGCCGAGCGCTGGCCGGAGCGGGAGGCGACGAAGCGCGTCTGGCTGCACACCTGCTCGCTCGACGGCCCGCACGCCATGGCCAACTACGAGCGCCGCGGCTTCCGGCTCTTCGACACCAAGGTGGAGGAGGTCGACGAGACCGAGACCCCGGGCCCGTGGCCGGGCGCCCACGCCTGACGCCGTCGGGCGCGCCGCGCGGTAGGTGCTCCTCGGCGCCTGCTCCCCGGTGCGCGCCCTCGGTGCACGCCGCGCGGTACGTCCCGCCCGGTGTCTCGTACCGGAGACCCGTGAAGGGGCCCTGATCAGGGCCCCTTTCGCGTGACCCACACCACACCATCTCATCAAGCGAGACGACTACGTCCATATTCTGGACGATGCTGGACTGGGTCCAAAGTCCCATGACACGCTTCCGTCATGTCTGGAACTGGAATTGCCTTGGTGAGTCGGCGGCACGTCGACCTAGGCCGCATGTCCAGCGCCATCTGTCCGGCGCGCTGAGAGAACCAGCACCGCCGCGATCACTTTTCAGCACGACTCTGCCCGACCTTGCTGCGCACTGACGCGCCACCCTCCGACCTGAGCGCCAGTGTGCAGGTCAGAGCCGCCCTCTCGCAGTCCCGAAGGACAAGACGCCATGGCCGCCACCCCGGAAAACCCCACTCCCGCCGCCGCACGCCGCAAGACCGGGCGCCACCGTGGCGAGGGTCAGTGGGCCGTGGGGCACTTCACCCCCCTGAACGGCAATGAGCAGTTCAAGAAGGACGACGACGGTCTCAACGTACGGACACGTATTGAGACGGTCTACTCGAAGCGCGGATTCGACTCCATCGACCCCAACGACCTGCGCGGACGCATGCGCTGGTGGGGCCTCTACACCCAGCGCAAGCAGGGTCTGGACGGCACCAAGACGGGTGTCCTGGAGCCGGAGGAGCTGGACGACGAGTACTTCATGCTCCGCGTCCGCATCGACGGCGGCCGGCTGACCACCGAGCAGCTCCGGGTCATCGGCGAGATCTCCGAGGAGTTCGCCCGGGGAACCGCCGACATCACGGACCGGCAGAACGTCCAGTACCACTGGATCCGCATCGAGGACGTCCCCGAGATCTGGAACCGCCTGGAGGCGGTCGGCCTGTCCACCACCGAGGCCTGCGGCGACACCCCGCGTGTCATCCTCGGCTCCCCGGTGGCCGGCATCGCGGCCGACGAGATCATCGACGGCACGCCCGCGATCGACGAGATCTACCGTCGGATCGTCGGCAACAAGGACTTCTCCAACCTGCCCCGCAAGTTCAAGTCCGCGATCTCCGGCTCGCCGCAGCTCGACGTGGCGCACGAGATCAACGACATCGCCTTCGTCGGCGTGCACCACCCGGAGCACGGCCCCGGCTTCGACGTCTGGGTCGGCGGCGGCCTCTCCACCAACCCCAAGCTGGGCGTCCGCCTCGGCGCCTGGGTCTCCCTCGACGAGGTCCCGGACATCTACGAGGGCGTCATCTCGATCTTCCGCGACTACGGCTACCGGCGGCTGCGCAACCGCGCCCGCCTGAAGTTCCTCGTCGCCGACTGGGGCCCGGAGAAGTTCCGCCAGGTCCTGGAGGACGAGTACCTCCAGCGCAAGCTGACCGACGGCCCCGCTCCCGAGCAGCCCGCCGGCCAGTGGCGCGACCACATGGGCGTGCACCAGCAGAAGGACGGCCGGTTCTACATCGGCTTCGCCCCGCGGGTGGGCCGGGTCGACGGCGCCACGCTCACCAAGATCGCCGGCCTGGCCGAGCAGCACGGCTCCGGCCGGCTGCGCACCACCGCGGACCAGAAGATGATCCTCCTCGACGTCGAGGAGGCCCAGCTCGACTCGGCGGTCGCCGCGCTGGAGGCCCTCGACCTGCGGGTGAACCCCACCCCGTTCCGGCGCGGCACGATGGCCTGCACCGGCATCGAGTTCTGCAAGCTCGCGATCGTCGAGACCAAGGCGCGCGGTGCCTCGCTCATCGACGAACTGGAGCGCCGCGTACCGGAGTTCGACGAGCCGCTGACGATCAACATCAACGGCTGCCCGAACGCCTGCGCCCGCATCCAGGTCGCCGACATCGGCCTCAAGGGCCAGCTGGTCCTGGACGACGACGGCAACCGCGTCGAGGGCTACCAGGTGCACCTGGGCGGCGCGCTCGGCCTGGAGGCCGGCTTCGGCCGCAAGGTCCGCGGCCTCAAGGTCACCGCGGCCGAGCTCCCCGACTACGTGGAGCGGGTCCTCAAGCGCTTCCAGGCGGAGCGCGAGACCGGGGAGCGCTTCGCGACCTGGGCGGCCCGCGCCTCGGAGGAGTCCCTCTCATGAGCGAGCGTGCCGCACCGTTCCACTGCCCCTACTGCGGCGACGAGGACCTGCGTCCCAACGAGCAGGGTCACGGCGCCTGGGAATGCGCCGCGTGCAGCCGAGCCTTCCAGTTGAAGTTCCTGGGGCTGCTCGCCCCCGGCACTTCAGGCAACACCCCTGGAGGGAAAGAGATATGACGCTCACTCAGGACGCCACCACGGCCGACCTCAAGGCACTCGCCGAGCAGGCCGGCCGTGATCTGGAGGACGCCTCCGCACTGGAGATCCTCCGCTGGGCCGTGGACACCTTCGGTGAGGGCTTCTGCGTCACCTCCTCCATGGAGGACGCGGTCGTCGCCCATCTCGCCTCGCGGGTCCGGCCCGGCGTGGACGTCGTCTTCCTCGACACCGGCTACCACTTCGAGGAGACCATCGGCACCCGTGACGCCGTGGACGCCATCATGGACGTCCACGTCATCACCCTGACCCCGCGTCGGACGGTGGCCGAGCAGGACGCGGAGCACGGTCCGAAGCTCCACGACCGCGACCCCGACCTGTGCTGCGCGCTGCGCAAGGTCAAGCCCCTCGAAGAGGGCCTGACCCGGTACAGCGCCTGGGCGACCGGTCTGCGCCGCGACGAGTCCCCCACCCGGGCCAACACCCCGGTCGTCGGCTGGGACGAGAAGCGCCGCAAGGTCAAGGTCTCCCCCATCGCCCGCTGGACGCAGGACGACGTCGACGCGTACGTCACCGAGCACGGCGTCCTCACCAACCCGCTCCTGATGGACGGTTACGCCTCCGTCGGCTGCGCCCCCTGCACCCGTCGCGTCCTGGAGGGCGAGGACGCCCGCGCCGGACGCTGGGCGGGACGCGGCAAGACCGAATGCGGGCTGCACGGATGACGGACACTCAGGAAGTTCAGGAGAAGCACGTGACGGGTGCCACCATCTGGCTCACCGGCCTGCCGAGCGCCGGCAAGACCACCATCGCGTACGAGCTGGCCGGCCGGCTCCGCGAGGAGGGCCACCGGGTCGAGGTGCTGGACGGCGACGAGATCCGCGAGTTCCTCTCCGCGGGCCTCGGCTTCAGCCGCGAGGACCGGCACACCAACGTGCAGCGGATCGGGTTCGTCGCCGAGCTGCTCGCCTCCAACGGCGTGAAGGCCCTCGTCCCCGTCATCGCCCCGTACGAGGACAGCCGCGAGGCGGTCCGCAAGCGCCACGCGTCCGAAGGCACCCCCTACGTCGAGGTGCACGTCGCCACTCCGGTGGACGTCTGCTCCGTACGCGACGTGAAGGGTCTCTACGCCAAGCAGGCCGCGGGCGAGATCAGCGGCCTCACCGGTGTCGACGACCCGTACGACGAGCCGCGCGACCCGGATCTGCGGATCGAGTCCCACACCCAGACCGTGCAGGAGTCCGCGGCGCAGCTCCACGCGCTGCTCACCGAGAGGGGTCTGCTGTGACCACCGTCGCTCATGTTCACGACAGCACCGACAATCCGTTCGCGCTGTCGCACCTCGACTCCCTCGAGTCCGAGGCCGTCCACATCTTCCGTGAGGTGGCGGGCGAGTTCGAGCGGCCGGTGATCCTCTTCTCCGGCGGCAAGGACTCCATCGTCATGCTGCACCTGGCGCTGAAGGCCTTCGCCCCCGCGCCGATCCCCTTCACGCTGCTGCACGTCGACACCGGGCACAACTTCCCCGAGGTGCTGGAGTACCGCGACCGCACCGTCGCCAAGCACGGCCTGCGGCTGCACGTCGCCTCCGTGCAGGAGTACATCGACGCCGGCAAGCTGCGCGAGCGCCCCGACGGCACCCGCAACCCGCTGCAGACCGTCCCGCTCACCGAGGCGATCCAGCAGCACCGCTTCGACGCCGTCTTCGGCGGGGGCCGCCGCGACGAGGAGAAGGCCCGCGCCAAGGAGCGGGTGTTCTCGCTGCGCGACGAGTTCTCTCAGTGGGACCCGCGCCGCCAGCGCCCCGAGCTGTGGCAGCTCTACAACGGCCGCCACGCCCCCGGCGAGCACGTCCGTGTCTTCCCGCTGTCCAACTGGACCGAGCTGGACGTCTGGCAGTACATCCAGCGCGAGAAGATCGAGCTCCCGGAGATCTACTTCGCCCATGAGCGCGAGGTGTTCGCCCGCAGCGGCATGTGGCTGACGGCCGGCGACTGGGGCGGCCCGAAGGAGTCCGAGACCACGCAGACGCGGCTGATCCGCTACCGCACCGTCGGCGACATGTCCTGCACCGGCGCCGTCGACTCCGACGCCACCACGCTGGACGCCGTCATCGCCGAGATCGCCGCCTCCCGGCTCACCGAGCGGGGCGCGACCCGCGCCGACGACAAGATGTCCGAGGCAGCGATGGAAGACCGCAAGCGCGAAGGGTACTTCTAATGAGCACGTCCACCGAGCAGCTGACCGAGCAGCTGGCGGCCACCACCCTGCTGCGCTTCGCCACCGCCGGCTCCGTCGACGACGGCAAGTCCACCCTGGTGGGCCGGCTGCTCCACGACTCCAAGTCGGTGCTGGTCGACCAGCTGGAGGCCGTGGAGCACGCCTCGCGCTCCCGTGGCCAGGAGGCTCCCGACCTGGCGCTCCTCACCGACGGTCTGCGGGCCGAGCGCGAGCAGGGCATCACCATCGACGTGGCCTACCGCTACTTCGCGACGCCCCGCCGCCGCTTCATCCTCGCCGACACCCCCGGGCACGTGCAGTACACCCGGAACATGGTGACCGGCGCCTCCACCGCCGAGCTCGCCGTGGTCCTCGTCGACGCCCGCAACGGCGTGGTCGAGCAGACCCGCCGGCACGCGGCCGTCGCCGCGCTGCTCCGCGTGCCGCACGTGGTCCTGGCCGTGAACAAGATGGACCTGGTCGAGTACCGGGAGCCCGTCTTCGCCGCGATCGCCGAGGAGTTCACGACGTACGCCTCCGAGCTCGGCGTCCCGGAGATCACCGCGATCCCCATCTCGGCGCTGGCCGGCGACAACGTCGTGGAGCCGTCCGCGAACATGGACTGGTACGGCGGCCCGACGGTCCTGGAGCACCTGGAGACCGTCCCGGTCAGCCACGACCTGACGGCCTGCCACGCGCGGTTCCCCGTGCAGTACGTGATCCGCCCGCAGACCGCCGAGCACCCCGACTACCGGGGCTACGCCGGTCAGATCGCGGCCGGTGCCTTCCGGGTCGGCGAGGAGATCACCGTCCTGCCGTCGGGGAAGACCTCCACGATCACCGGGATCGACGCGCTGGGCGAGGCCGTGGACATCGCCTGGGCGCCGCAGTCGGTCACCATCCGGCTCGCCGACGACATCGACATCTCGCGCGGCGACCTGCTCGCCCCGAGCGGTGACGCCCCGCCGACCACGCAGGACATCGAGGCGACCGTCTGCCACGTGGCGGACCACCCGCTCGCCGTCGGCCAGCGGGTGCTGCTGAAGCACACCACCCGCACCGTCAAGGCGATCGTCAAGGAGATCCCCTCGCGGCTGACCCTGGACGACCTCTCGCAGCACCCGAACCCGGGTCAGCTGGTCGCCAACGACATCGGCCGGGTCGTGGTGCGCACCGCCGAGCCGCTCGCGCTCGACGCGTACGCCGACTCGCGCCGCACCGGTTCGTTCCTGCTGATCGACCCCGCTGACGGCACGACGCTCGCGGCGGGCATGGCGGGCGAGTCCTTCGCCACCGCCAAGGCCGTCGCGGTCGTCGAGGACGAAGAAGGATGGGACTTCTGAGATGAGAGAGAACGTCTACGCCACCTTCGCGAAGGAAGGCGGCCGAGTGGGCTCCGGCGCCCTCGGCGCAGGCATGGGAGGCGTCGCGCGATGTGCGTGCTGACCTCGACGCGCCGCATGCGCGGTGCGACCCCGCTCCACCCGCTCCACCCCGAACGACATAGACGCAGACTTCGAAGACGCTGAATCGAGGGGAAAACCTCCCGTGCCTGCCACCACCCGTACCACCCTGCGCCGCGGCCTCGCCGCCGCCGCCGCCCTGCCGCTGCTGATCGGCGCGCTCGCCTCGTGCGGCTACGGCTCCGACGCCAAGAACGACGAGAAGAAGGTGGCCGCCGAGGGCAAGAAGCTCTCCGCCGACACCGTACGGCTCGGGTACTTCCCCAACCTCACCCACGCGACCGCGCTGATCGGCGTCCAGGACGGCCTGATCCAGAAGGAGCTGGGCGGCACCACGCTGAAGCCGCAGACCTTCAACGCCGGCCCGTCCGAGATCGAGGCGCTCAACGGCGGCTCCCTGGACATCGGCTTCATCGGCCCCTCGCCGTCCATCAACGCGTACGTCAAGTCCAAGGGCTCGAACCTGCGGATCATCTCCGGCTCCGCCTCCGGCGGCGTCAAGCTGGTCGTGAACCCCGACAAGATCAAGACCCTGGACGACCTCAAGGGCAAGCGGATCGCCACCCCTCAGAAGGGGAACACGCAGGACGTCGCGCTCCTCAACTGGATCGCGGAGAAGGGCTGGAAGGTCGACCCGGAGTCCGGCAAGGGTGACGTCTCCGTCGTCCGCACGGACAACAAGGTGACCCCGGACGCCTTCAAGTCCGGCTCCATCGACGGCGCCTGGGTGCCCGAGCCGACCGCCTCCAAGCTGGTCTCCCAGGGCGGCAAGGTCCTCCTCGACGAGACCTCCCTGTGGCCCGACAAGAAGTTCGTGATCACGAACATCATCGTGTCGCAGAAGTTCCTCACGGAGCACCCGGAC
This sequence comes from Streptomyces sp. NPDC056480, assembly GCF_042795405.1. NCBI lineage: Bacteria > Bacillati > Actinomycetota > Actinomycetes > Kitasatosporales > Streptomycetaceae > Streptomyces > Streptomyces sp. NPDC056480. Next base: position 26,427 of record NZ_JBHTSA010000067.1, read on the forward strand.
GTGGTCGAGGCCGTGCTGACGGGCACGGTGAAGACCAACGAGTGGATCAACGCCAACCCGGACAAGGCGAAGGCGTCCGCCAACGCGGCGCTGAAGTCCCTCGGCGGCAAGGCACTCGACGCCAAGGTCATCGACCCGGCGTGGCCGAGCATCGCGATCACCAACGACCCGCTGGCCGCGACGCTCAAGACCCAGTCCGAGTGGGCGGTCAAGGCCCAGCTGATCAAGCAGCCCGAGCTGTCCGGCATCTACGACCTGAAGCTCCTCAACAAGGTGCTGAAGGCCGCCGGCCAGCCCGAGGTCTCCGACGCCGGTCTCGGCGTCAAGTAACCGCGCCGAGCCGACACGACAGACCGCGAATCCGTAACCCCAGGAGGTGACGACCATGGCCACGACGTTCGCCAAGGCTGCCGAGGGCACCGTAGCGGAGCAGACGCACGCCGCCCGGATCGAGCACGTCTCGAAGTCCTTCTCCGGCCCGGCCGGTACCCAGCTCGTCCTGGACGACGTCACTCTCGACGTCGCGCCCGGCGAGTTCGTCACCATCCTGGGGGCCTCGGGGTGCGGCAAGTCCACCCTGTTGAACCTGGTCGCGGGACTCGACCGGCCGACCCAGGGGTCCATCGAGACCCCGGGCGGCCGGCCGGCCCTGATGTTCCAGGAGCACGCCCTCTTCCCGTGGCTGACCGCGGGCAAGAACATCGAACTGGCCCTGCGGCTGCGCGGGGTGGCGAAGGCCGAGCGCAGGCCGGAGGCCGAGCGGCTGCTCGAACTGGTCCGGCTCGGCGGCGCGTACGGGAAGCGGGTGCACGAGCTGTCCGGCGGCATGCGGCAGCGCGTGGCCCTCGCCCGGGCGCTGGCCCAGGACAGCCAGCTGCTGCTGATGGACGAGCCGTTCGCGGCCCTGGACGCCATCACCCGTGACGTGCTGCACGGCGAGCTCACCCGTATCTGGGAGGAGACCAACCTCTCGGTCCTGTTCGTCACCCACAACGTGCGCGAGGCCGTGCGCCTCGCGCAGCGGGTGGTCCTCCTCTCCTCCCGCCCGGGCCGGGTCGCGAAGGAATGGACCGTGGGCATCCCGCAGCCGCGCCGCATCGAGGACGCGGACGTGGCCGAGCTGTCCCTTGAGATCACTGAACACCTGCGTGGGGAGATCCGCCGCCATGGCCAGCACTGACACCGCCGCGACGGTCAAGAAGGACGACCTCGCCGGTCTGGAGGCCGGACTCGACGCCCTGGACGCGGTCGAGATCCGCCGCACCCCGGTCCGGGAGGTCCTCCTCAAGAAGGTCTTCCCGCCCACCCTCGCCGTCGTCCTGGTCCTCGCGGTCTGGCAGATCCTCGTCTCCGCGAAGATCACCGAGGAGACCAAGCTGCCCGCGCCGTCCGCGGTGTGGGACGGTCTGACCGACATGTGGCTGCAGGGCACCCTGCTCGAGGTCATCTGGACCAGCGTGTCCCGGGGTCTGGCGGGCTTCCTGCTGGCCCTCGCCATCGGCACCCCGCTGGGCCTGCTCGTGGCCCGGGTGAAGTTCGTGCGCGCCGCGATCGGCCCGATCCTGTCGGGCCTGCAGTCGCTGCCGTCGGTGGCGTGGGTGCCGCCGGCCGTGCTCTGGTTCGGCCTGAACGACGCGATGATGTTCACGGTGATCCTGCTGGGTGCCGTCCCGTCCATCGCCAACGGTCTGGTCTCCGGCGTCGACCAGGTCCCGCCGCTGTTCCTGCGGGCCGGCCGCACCATGGGCGCCACCGGCCTGCGGGGCACCTGGCACGTGACGCTTCCGGCGGCGCTGCCCGGCTACCTGGCCGGTCTGAAGCAGGGCTGGGCCTTCTCCTGGCGTTCGCTGATGGCCGCCGAGATCATCGCCTCCTCCCCGGACCTGGGCCTGGGCCTGGGCCAGTTGCTGGAGAACGGCCGCAACAACATCGACCTGCCCGGAGTGTTCCTCGCGATCCTGCTGATCCTGGTCGTCGGCATCGCGATCGACCTGCTGATCTTCAGCCCGCTGGAGCGCTGGGTGCTCCGCAGCCGCGGCCTGCTGGTGAAGTGAGCCGATCCGCCATGAACCGACCTGTCCTTCTCGTCATCGCCCACGGCAGCCGCGATCCGCGGCACGCGGCGACCGTCCAGGCGCTGGTGCGCCGGGCCGGTGCGCTGCGGCCGGAGCTGCGGGTGGAGACGGCGTTCCTGGACTTCAACCTGCCGTCGGTTCCGGGGGTGCTCGACCGGCTCGCCGCCGACGGCGTACGGGACGTGGTGGCGCTGCCGCTGCTGCTGACCCGGGCCTTCCACGCGAAGGCCGACATCCCCGCCGTGCTGCGCCAGGCTCCGCCGTCCCTGCGGATCCGCCAGGCGGAGGTCCTCGGACCCTCGCCGCTGCTCATCGAAGCGGTGGAACGGCGGCTGTACGAGGCCGGGCTCACGCCCGGCGACAAGAGCGCGACCGGGGTCGTCCTGGCCTCGGCGGGCTCCACCGACCCGGAGGCGATCGCGGTGATCGCAGAAACGGCGCGGGAGCTGCGGCGCACCGGTTGGTGCTCCGTGCGGCCCGCGTTCGCCTCCGCATCCCTGCCCCGCACGGAGGACGCCGTGCGGGCCCTGCGGGCCGAGCCGGGCGTCCGCCGGGTGGCCGTCGCCCCGTATGTCATCGCCCCCGGGCGTCTCCCGGACCGCATCGCGGCGGGCGCGGCGGAGGCGGACGTCCTGGCGGATGTCCTGGGCCCCTCCCCGGAATTGGCCCGGCTGCTCCTCGAGCGCTACGACGCCGCCCACGCGGCCCGCGTCGCCGTGGCCCACTCGGCCTAGAGGGGGAACTCCCCGGGAACCTGTCCGACAATTCGGCCGGTCGGCGGATGCGAGCAACTTCATGCCCGTGCCGTGCATCCATCGGCCCCTCTCGTGCGTCTTCTGTGCGCCGGGCCTTTGCGTGCCCGGATGACATCGGTTCCTACCAAGGGCAGAAGACTTTGATCACTTCGACACTCGGCGTACGCAGAGCCGTGACCGTCACGATCACGGCCTCGGCCGTACTGGCCGGCGGCCTCTTCACGGGCCAGGCGTACGCCGCGCCGCCCACCCCGTCGATCACCGCCCAGGGCGGCTTCGTCATGAACAACGGGACGGGCACCACGCTGTTCGGGAAGGCCGCCGACACCCGTCGGTCGACCGGTTCGACCACGAAGATCATGACCGCGAAGGTGGTCCTGGCGCAGCGGGGCCTGAACCTCGACTCCAAGGTCACGATCCAGAAGGCGTACAGCGACTACATCGTCTCCAAGAACGCCTCGTCCGCCCGTCTCATCGTCGGCGACAAGGTGACGGTCCGGCAGCTCCTCTACGGCCTGATGCTGCCGTCGGGTTGCGACGCGGCCTACGCGCTGGCCGACAAGTTCGGCACCGGCACCACGCGGGCCGCCCGGATCAAGTCGTTCATCGGGAAGATGAACACCGAGGCCCGCAACCTCGGCATGCGCAACACCCACTTCGACTCCTTCGACGGAATAAGCAATGGGAGCAACTACTCGACTCCTCGCGATCTGACGAAGCTCGCGAGCAGTGCGATGAAGAACTCCACGTTCCGTACCGTGGTCAAGACGAAGTCCACGAAGCAGAAGGTGACCACGAAGACCGGCGGCTACCGGTACATGTCGTGGACCAACACGAACAAGCTTCTGAGCACCTACAGCGGCGCGATCGGCGTGAAGACCGGTTCGGGCCCGCAGGCCAAGTACTGCCTCGTCTTCGCGGCCACCCGCGGCAGCAAGACGGTCATCGGTGCGGTGCTCGCCTCGTCGAGCGAGACGAACCGGGCGGCCGACGTCAAGAAGCTGCTGGACTACGGCTTCGCCAGGTAGTTCGCGTGATCGGCGGTGAACGGCCCACGACGGCGCCGGTCCCGCCCCGGGCCTGTCTTCCGCTCGTCGGGAGGCAGGCCTTCGCCGTGTTCCGCCGGACACCCGCTAGCCGAAGTCGAGGCCGCCCGTGCGGGTCCGCTTCAGTTCGAAGAGGTCCGGGTGGCCGGCGAGGACCCGGAAGCCGTCGAAGAGTTCGGCCGCGCGCTCGCCGCGCGGGACGGCACGCAGCACCGGGCCGAACCAGACGGTGCCGTCGACGTGGATCGTGGGGGTGCCGACGTACGCGTCGGCGTCGGGGTCCTTGCCGGCGTCGTGGCTGCGGCGGACGGCCTCGTCGTACGCCGGGTCGTGGGCGGCCGCGGCGAGTGCGGCGGGCAGGCCGAGCTCGGCGAGCGACTCGGCGACGACGGCGTCGAAGTCCTGCCGCTTCTGCTCGTGGATGCGGGTTCCGTACGCGGTGTAGAGCGGGCGCAGGATCTCCTCGCCGTGGCGTTCGGCGGCGGCCGCGGCGACTCTGACCGGTCCGATCGAGGCGTCGACGAGTGCGCGGTACCAGTCGGGCAGGGTGTTGCCCTCGTTGTGCAGGTACAGGCTCATGACCTTGAAGCGGAGGTCGATGTCCCGCTCGCGTTCGACCTCCAGGATCCACCGTGAGGTGATCCAGGCGAAGGGGCAGGCGGGGTCGAAGTAGAAGTCGACGGCGGGCCGGGGCGTGGTCTCGGTGTGCGTCATGCCGAGAAATCTAGCCATTCATTGGCCTGCCCCAGTGGTCCAATCGCGCCCCCTCGGAGTGGGCCACTCGGCGGTCAGTCCTCCTTGGTCATCTCGATGAGCCTGACCACGGTGTTCCAGTTCCGGGCGGTGGCGACGAGCCCCTTCACCACGGCCGGACGGGAGACCACGTCGCCCAGCCTGGACCTTCCCAGGCCGTCGGGGACGTAGAGGTAGAGCACGCGGTCGCCGAGGGCGAAGTCCTCGGGGAGATAGGCCTCGCGGTCGATCGCGGCGAAGCGCTCGGGGTCGACGGGGCCGGAGTAGTAGATGGCATGGAGCTGCTTGCCCTCGAGCTCGGCGGCCGGGAAGGGACAGGCCTCGGCCACCGCCGCCAGGTAGTCGCCGCCGCGGACGAGGCAGTCGACGCGGAAGCCGAACCGCTCCTCGATCGCGTCTTCGAGCGCGGTGGCGAGCTCGTCCTCCCCGGTGCCGGAGTCGGTGGTGAAGACGGCGTTCCCGCTCTGGAGGTAGGTGCGGACGTTCGTGTGCCCGAGACCTTCGAGGAGGGGCCGGAGCTCCGCCATGGGGACCTTGCGGTGTCCGCTCACGTTGATGCCGCGCAGCAGGGCCGCGTACGTCTTCGTCGTCATGGGTCAAATCTAGGCGGGCCACCGCGCCTCGTGGGGGGCGGCGCGGTGGCCGGTTCGAACACTGTCCGATCAAGGGGATCGGCGAGAAGACCCTTCACCCATCTGTGACTTATTCAACAAAGCTTCGTAATGACGAACCCCTGGTGAAAGCGTCATTTGCGCTGATAGCGGGCGAGCACCCGGTTGCCGTCCGTCACCAGACGCCTGCGGAGCTCGGCGCCGTCGATGGCGCCGCTGTAGTACTCCTGGAAGGCGGGCGTGGCCACCTTGTCCTTCCACTCCGGGTAACCGCGCACCGACTGCGCCGGCGCGGGCCGCAGCCGCCCGGCCACCGCGGCCCCCGTCGCCCAGCCGTCCCGGGCGGTGTGGAGCGAGGGGTCGGCGAGCGCGGTCGTGCCGGTGGGCAGCATCCAGTCGCCGCGCGCGAGCCGCACCATGTTCTCCGGCCGCAGGAAGAAGTCGAGGAACGCGGCCGCCTCCTTCTTGTACGGACTGTCCGCGGCGATCGACAGGGTCTGCGGGGAGACGCCCTGGGTGAGTCCGTCGTCTCCGGCGGGGGCGGGCAGGACCGTCCACTCGAAGCCCTCGGGGGCCTGTTGGGCGATCTGCTGCCGGTAGGCGAAGCCCAGCGGGACCATGGCGTACCTGCCGGCGAAGAAGCCGGGGAGGGTGTCGGAGCCGCCGCTGCCGAGGGTGGTGCGCGGGGCGGTGCGGTCGGTGACGACCTGGTCGTGGATCGTGCCGGGGACGACGGCGTCGGCCTCGGTGAAGCGGATGGCGACCCGGCCGTCGGCCTCCCGGTGGAAGAGCCGGCCGCCCGCCGAGAGCCCCAGGTTGAGGCTGACGGAGACGGGCTCCTTGAGCGGCCAGGCCACGGCGTACCGGCCGGAGCCCATGGTGCGGGTGAGGTCCCGGGCGATCTGCCGGAACTCGGTCCAGGTCCAGGGTTCCGCGGGGGTGGGGAGGCGGACGCCGGAGGATTCGAGGATCTTCCGGTTGGCGATGATCACGCGCGGTTCCTGGAGGAACGGCACGCCGTAGATTCCCTCGCCGAAGGTGGTGGTCTGCCAGCTGCGGGCGGGGATGTCGGCGCGGAGCCGCTCGGGCAGCAGCGGGCGGAGGTCGGCGAGGTCGCCGCCGTAGGCGAAGTCGGCGAGGTCGTCGGAGGCGTCGTGGATGATGTCGGGCGCCTCGCCGCCCTCGAAGGAGGTGAGGAGCTGGTCGTGGACGGAGTCCCAGCTGCCCTGGACGTAGTCGATCTGGACGTCGGGGTGGGTGGCGTTCCACTCCTCCACCAGCCGGCGGTTGGCGTCGACGGACTCCTTCTGCCAGGCGAGGGACTGGAAGCGGAGCCGTACGACCCCGTCCTGGGGGGCGTCGTTCCCCGCCGTGCAGCCGGTGACGAGCAGGGCGAGCGCGGCGGTGAGGGTGAGGATCCGTCGTCTCATGACTTCACCGCCCCGGCCAGCGTCCCGCCGGTGATCCGTCGCTGGAGGAGGCCGAAGACGACCAGGGAGGGGAGGGTGGCGAGGAAGGCCGCGGCGGCCAGCGGGCCGAGGTCGGCGACGCCCTCGGCGCCGAGGAAGTGGGTGAGGACGACCGGCAGGGTCTGCTTCTCCGGGGTCTTGAGCAGGACGAGCGCGAAGAAGAACTCGTTCCACGCGGTGACGAAGGCGAAGAGGGCGGTGGCGACGATGCCGGGGACGAGCAGCGGGGCGGTGACCGAGACGAGGGTACGGAGCCGGCCCGCGCCGTCGACGGCGGCGGCCTCCTCCAGTTCGGCGGGCACGGCCCGGACGTATCCCGTCAGCATCCAGAGGGCGAAGGGCAGCGACCAGACCACGTAGACGAGGACGAGGCCGAGCACGCTGTTCACGAGGTGCAGGTTCTTGAGGATCAGGAACAGCGGAATGATCACGAGGACGAACGGGAACGCCTGGCTGATCACCACCCAGCCGGTCGCGGCCGAGGCGAGCCTGCCCCGGTGGCGGGCCGTCACATAGGCCAGCGGGGTCGCGACGGCCACCGCGATCACGGCGGCGGCGACCGCGGCGACCAGGCTGTTCCCGGCGGCCCTGAGCAGCGGCTGCTCGTCGAAGGCCTGCCGGAAGTTGGCGAGCGTGGGGTCCTTCGGGATCCAGGTGGGGTGCAGCGAGGCGAGCTCGGGGGCGGGTTTGAAGGCGGTGGAGACCAGCCAGAGGAAGGGGAAGGCGAGGAAGACCAGATACGCGAGCAGGGCCGCGTACTGGCCGAGTCGCGCGGGTCTGCTCGTCCGGAGGGCGCTCACCGGTCCTGGTCCCCTTTCAGCCGTCGTACGAGGGAGAGGGCGATGAGCACCGAGACGGCGGCGATCATCACGCAGCCCATCGCGGCGGCATAGCCGAACTGTCCGTAGCGGAAGGCCTCTTCGTAGGCGAAGAGCATGGGGAGCCGGGTCCGGCCGCCCGGTCCGCCGTTGGTCAGCACATAGACCAGGGCGAAGGAGTTGAAGTTCCAGATGAGGTTGAGGGCGGTGATGGCGAGGGCGACCGGTCTGAGCGCGGGCCAGGTGACGACGCGGAAGCGGCGCCAGGCTCCGGCGCCGTCGAGGGCGGCGGCCTCGTGGAGTTCGTGCGGGGTGTTCTGGAGTCCGGCGAGCAGGGCGACGGTGGTCTGCGGCATCCCGGCCCAGACGCCGACGAGGACGACGGCGGGGAGCGCGGTGGCGAGGCCGGAGAGCCAGTCGCGGCCTTCGCCGAGGCCGAGGTTCCGGATCGTCTCGTTGAGGATGCCGGCGTCGGGGTTGTAGACGAGCCGCCACATGATGCCGACGACGACCTCCGGCATCGCCCAGGGAACGATCGCGAGGGCCCGCGCCAGCCAGCGGAAGCGGAGCTTCTGGTCGAGCAGGAGGGCGAGGCCGAGCGCGAGCAGGAACTGGGGGACGGTGACCCCGACGGCCCAGACCGCGCCGATGCGGAACGAGTCCCAGAACAGGGTGTCGTGCAGCAGGTCCTGGAAGTTGAGCGTGCCCACCCAGCCGGTGGCCCGGGTGCGTCCGGACTGGGCGTCCGTGAAGGCGAGCGCGATGCCGTAGAGCAGCGGGCCGACGCTGAGGACCAGGATCGGCAGCAGCGCCGGGAGGACCAGGAACCAGGCGCCGAAGTCGGGTCCGCGCGGGCGTGTCCCGTGGGTGGCGCGCGGTGTGCGCGTCCGGCCCGGCCGCTTCGTCGCGGTCAGCGAGCTCACCGATTCGACCCCCGTCCGCCCGTCCCCGGACTCCGGCCGGGGGACCCGCACCGCCGTGGGAACCCCGCCATGGTGCTGACGGCCCGGGGGCCGGTCAAGGCGATCTGCGCGGTGAGCTGCGCGGATGGGAGACTTTGGCTCAATCACACAGGTAGGGAGAGGTCCATGGACGAGGCGCGGGCGCGGGAGATCCTGGCCGCGGCGGGGTTGCCGGTCGCGGAGGCACGGCTGCTGGCCCTCGGGGAGAACGCGGTCTTCGCCGTGGGCGATCTCGCCGTGAAGGTGGGCCGGGACGCCGAGCTGTTCGAGCGGGCGGAGCGGGAGCTGGCGCTGGCCGCCTGGCTGGCCGACGCGGGGGTCCCGGCGGTGCGGGCCGCCGAGGAGAAGCCGCGGCTGGTCGAGGGGCACCCGCTCACGTTCTGGCACCGGCTGCCCGAGGCCGTACGGCCCGCGGAGCCCCGTGATCTGGCGCCGCTGCTCCGGCGGATCCACGCGCTGCCGGAGCCGGCGGCCTTCACCCTGCCGCGCCGTGAGCTGCTCGGCGGGGTCGAGCGATGGCTGCGGCTCGCGGGCGACGCGATCGACCCGGCGGACGCGGCCTTCCTGCGGGAGCGGCGCGATGCCTTCGCCCCGGCGGCGGCCGCGCTGACGCCGCACCTGACGCCCGGCCCGATCCACGGCGACGCGCTCCCCCGGAACGTCCACGTCGGCCCCGAAGGACCGGTCCTGGTGGACCTGGAGACCTTCTCCTCGGATCTGCGCGAGCACGACCTCGTGGTGCTCGCGCTCTCCCGGGACCGGTACGGCCTGGACCCGGCCGCGTACGAGGCCTTCACCGAGGCGTACGGCTGGGACGTGCGGGAGTGGGAGGGATGCGCGGTGCTGCGCGGGGCGCGGGAGACCGCGAGCTGTGCGTGGGTGGCGCAGCACGCGCCGACGAACCCGAAGGCGCTGGCCGAATTCGAGCGGCGGGTGGCCTCGCTGCGGGACGGCGACCCCGAGGTGCGCTGGTATCCGTTCTGACATCATGAGGTCCTGACCGAACCGGGGTCCGAGAACGGGGTGTTGGGATGCGCGTGGAACTGTCCGAGGTGACGCTCGACGTCGAGGTGAGCGGTGAGGGACCGGCCGTGCTGCTCGTGCACGGCTTCCCCGACAGCCACCGTCTGTGGCGTCATCAGATCCCGGCGCTGAACGCGGCCGGGTTCACGACGGTCGCCCCGACGCTGCGCGGCTTCGGGGCCTCGGACCGCCCGGAGGGCGGTCCGGAGGCGTACCACCCGGCCAAGCACGTCGGCGATGTGCTGGAGCTGCTGGCCCGGCTGGAGATCGACCGGTTCCACGTGGTCGGCCACGACTGGGGCTCGGGACTCGCGCAGGGCATCGCGCAGGTCGTACCCGACCGGGTGGCGAGTGCGACGCTCATGTCGGTGGGCAACCTCGCGGCGATCCTCGCCGCGGGCTGGGAGCAGCGGCAGCGCCTGTGGCACCTGTCGATGTTCCAGCACGAGGGACTCGCCGAGGAGTGGCTCTCGCGCGAGGACTTCGCGCGGATGCGCGAGATGCTGGACGACCACGCGGAGGCGGAGGCCGTCCTGGAGCCGTTGCGCGCTCCCGGCGGGCTGACCGCCGCCCTCCAGATCTACCGGTCGGGGTTGTCCATCGAGACCCAGCTGGGCGAGCCCCCGGTGCTTCCCCCGCTGTCCGTACCGGTCATGGGCGTCTGGTCCACCGGCGACCGTTTCCTCGGCGAGCGGCAGATGGTGGACACCGGCGAGCACGTCTCCGGTCCCTGGCGCTACGAGCGCGTGGAGGACGCGGGCCACTGGTTCCCGCTGGACCGGCCGGAGCGGGTGAACGACCTGCTGCTCTCCTTCCTGAAGGAGAACTCCTGACGCGTCGGTGCTAGACCGCCGCCGCGACCGCCTCGCGCAGGGGCCACGTGGAGTCGACGACCGCCTCCGCGTCGCCCTTGCGGCGCAGGAAGGCCTGGAAGTTCTCGGCCCAGGCGCGGTACCAGCCGATCTGGCGCTCATGGAGCTCGGCCGGGTTCAGCTCGGCGACCTGGCGGTGCCGCTCGGCTATCGCGACGGCGACCCGGACGGCGGCGAGCGCGTCGGCGGCGGCCTGGTGGGCGGCTTCGAGCACCACCCCGTACTCCCCGCAGACCGCTTCCAGGTTCCGCTTGCCGCGCCGGTAGCGGTCGACGGCCCGGTCGATGGTGTACGGGTCGACGACGGGCCCGATGGGGACGCCGCCGAGCCGCTCGCTGAGCGAGGGCAGTCCGTGCCGGCGCAGCTCGGCGGAGAGCAGCGTCAGGTCGAAGGAGGCGTTGTACGCGACGACCGGGACGCCGTCCTCCCAGTACTCGGCGAGGGCCTGCGCGATCTCGTCGGCGACCTCGCGCACCGGCCGGCCCTCGGCGGCCGCCCGCTCGGTGCTGATGCCGTGGATCGCGGAGGCCTGCTCCGGGATGCGGATGCCCGGGTCGGCGAGCCAGTCCCGCCGGCGCGTGACGTGTCCCCCGCCGTCGACCTCGATGATCGAGGCCGTCACGATCCGGGCCTCCAGCGGTTCGGTGCCGGTCGTCTCCAGGTCGAAGCCGACCAGCGTCTCGCCGTGCCAAGCCATCGGGTCCTCCTTACGTGATCTCCCCCGTGGTGCTGACCACCCTCGCACGCACCACTGACAACGCTCCCGGCCTCCCCCGTCGAAGGGTCAGGAGACGGGTCGGGAATCGAGCCAGACGGACTCGAATTCCTCCCGGTATGTCTCGAAAAGTCCGTGATCGCCGTCACGCATGCCCTGACCGTGCCGCACCACGTTCCTCCCGCCGCCCCGCAGGACGAGCACCGGCGCCTCCATGCCCCGGGCGCGGCGCAGATAGGACTGGACGACGCCGACCCCGTCCGGCCCGTCGCCGTCGACCAGATAGGCGGTGAAGCGGGGCGTCTCGTCGAAGACGTGGATCTGGAAGGCGCCCGGGTCCCGGAGCTTGGAGCGGACCCGGCGCATGTGCAGGATGTTCATCTCCACCGAGCGGCTCAGCTCGCCCTTCTTGAGCCCGAGTTCGCGCTCGCGGCGCTTCACGGCGCTGCTGGCCGGGTTGAGGAAGAGGAGCCGGGTGCGGCAGCCGGACTCGGCGAGCCTGACCATGCGACGCCCCGAGAAGTTCTGCACGAGCAGGTTGAGACCTATGCCGGTGGCGTCGAGGCGACGGGCCCCGCCGAAGAGGTCCTCGGCCGGCAGCTGCCGCTGGAGCCGGACCCGGTCGGGGTGGACGGAGACCACGTCCGCGTACCGGTCCCCGACGAGGTCCTCGACCGCGTCCACGGGCAGCCGGTCGGCGGAGGGCACCCCGGCGCCGCTGCCGAGGATCTCCAGGATGCGGGCCGAGGCCCGCTCCGACTGGGCGAGGACGGTCAGCGACAGCGCCCGGTTGCGGGAGACCACGTTGCGCGTGACCTCCAGCTCGTCGAGGGCGAGCTCGACCTCCCGCCGGTCGTCGAAGTAGGGCTCGAAGCAGGGCCAGTGCTGCACCATCAGCTCGCGCAGCTGCGGCAGGGTGAGGAAGCTCAGGACGTTGTCGTCGGCCGGGTCGAGCAGATAGCCCTTGCGGCGCGACACCTCGCGCACGGCGACCGCCCGCTGCACCCACTCCTGGCCGGCCGGGCCGGCCGCGGCCACCACCCACTCCTCGCCGTGCACGGGCTCGTACACGGGCCGCAGGACGGCGGCGACCACGGCACGGAGCCGCTGCTCGACGAGGTTCAGCCAGATGTAGGCCCGTCCCGCGCGCTGGGCGCGGGTGCGGACCTCGCTCCAGGCCTCGGCGTCCCAGTCGAGCTCGGCGCCTATCTCCACCGGCCGGGCCACGGCGACGGTGCCGGGCGGCGCGGCGCCCGGCGGCGCGGCCGCGCCCGGCGGGGCCTCGGCGGGGCCGGCGGGACCCTTCTCCTGACCCGGATCCCCTGGGGGCAGCTCCAGACCTCCCGAGCTCACCCGCGCACCGCCTTCTGCTCCTGGACGCCCGTGTCGACCGGTCCGACAACGATCAAGGAAGGGTACTCCGCGAGCGGGAGGCGGTGCAGCAGGATCGTCAGGCTCCTTCCTCAACTCCCCAGATCGGGCTGCCCGTTCTGGGAGGCGAGATCGGACGGAGTGAGCGGATTCATAGCGGTTACGTCCCTGGGGGCGAGCTGGAAGCCCTGCCAGTGGACCGGCATGGGCTGCTGGTCCTCGTCCCGGGCGATGTGGTGGAACCCGATGTTGACCCAGACGGACGGCTTGGTCAGAGTCTCGCCGTTGACCCATTTGTCCACGCTGTCACCGGCGTTGGGCGCGCAGCCGCCGATGTTGTTGCTGGCGAACTTCTCGCAGGCGCGCGCCTGTGTGAAGTACACGTCGTGCTTGGTGAAGCCGCGCCCGGCGTGGGTGTCGGTGTGGCCGGGGACGATCTCGTACGAGCGGGCGTGGCCGTCGGCGTTCTTGCCGGTGCCGCTGACCACCCGCCACCAGCGCATGTTCTTGGCGTCGCCGGCGAGCTCCTTGGTGACGACGGTGCGCTTGGTCTTCACCGTCGGTCCACCGCCGCCCGGGGCGGGCGCGGTGACGGTGGAGTCGAACTGCTCGACGCGGTCCTTGGTGGAGCCGTCGAGACCGAAGTCCAGCTTCCAGAAGACGTTGTGGGCGTGGCTGGTGGCGTAGGCGCGGGAGCCCTTGCCGATGGGCCAGCCGCGGCCGTCGGTGGCGTTGTAGTCGACGGGCGAAAGGCTGCCGGTGGCACCGACGTTGGCGCCGATGGTGCCGTCGGCGGAGAAGCGCCATTCGGAAATGTACTCGTACCAGCCGACCTTGTTCACCGTGTAGACGAGCAGGTCCTTGGCCTGCGCCTGGTACACCTTGCTCCCGTTGTCGCTGGCCATGCGGTAGGCGTGGCCACGCGCCCGCGTGGTGGTGCAGAGACCCTTGATCTGACCGACCTCGGGCACCTTGACCGTGGTGACGGTGCCGCCGGGGCACTCGGCCGGCTTGAGGTTCTGCAGGCCCCAGCCGAAGCCCGCGCCGGTGAGGTCGTCGTACTCGGCGACGCCGTCGTCGTAGGGCACGTGGATCTGGGCGAGCCGGGCGCTGGTGAGGACCTTGATCGGGGCGGCCGCGCCGGGTGGCTGGTAGGTCACCTTGTCGAGCGTGAGGCCGGCGTCGGTGTCGTAGCGCCAGCACATGCGCCAGGTGGCGCCTCCGTCGAGCTTCTGCGTGATGCGGTAGGCCTTCGAGCAGTCGGCGTCGGGTGCGACGGGCGGGCGCGTCGAGGACGGCGGCGGCACCGCGAGGGTGCGCGTGGGGGCCGGGGCGGGGGCGGGGGCCGCGGTGGCCCCGGTCGCCGGAGCGGTGGCGGCGGTCGCGGTGCCCAGCAGGACGGCCGCGGTCAGGAAGGCGCCGCGCGTGCGCCGCCGTCGCCGGGTGGACGGGCTGTGCGGGGTGGACATGGGAACGTACTCCCTCGTACGGAGTTCGGGCCCGCCGTCCGCGAGGTACGGCGGGAGAGGACCGGCGGCGGTGGTCAGCCGACGCGGGTGACGGTCCTCGCGGAGAGGTCGACGATCAGGTCGCGGGTGTCGATCCAGGCCCCGTTGAGGACCTTGGTGACGAGCCGTACGCAGCGGTGCTCGCCGCAACGGGTGAGCTGCGCGGGCACGTTCGCCTCGCGGTAGGTGCGGTAGAGGTCGCCGTTGAACCACAACTGGGCGGTGGAGGTGAGCTCCTTGCCGGTGGCGTCCTCGTAGTCCTCCTTGACGCCCTTGCCGAGCGGGCTCGCGAGGATCAGCTCCAGGGCCTCGCGCAGCTCCTCGGGGTGGGCGGAGGGCTGGACCCCGCGCTGCGCGACGGACTTCTCCACCTTCCCCGTGGCGAGGTTGACGGTCCTGGTGATGAGCTCGTCCCGCCCGTAGTCGTAGAGGCGGACCTCGGCGCGGCGCGTGCCGTCCCCCGGCTGGGGGTCCCCCCGGTCGGAGACCGGGGGAGGGTCGGCGAGAACGGTGCCCAGGTGCTGGGGCCCCCGGCCGCCCTCGACGTTCTGCTGGGCCGCGGCGCCGGGCGCGGTCAGCGCCAGCGTCTCGGCCCGGGTGAGCTCGTCGTCGGTGAGCGGGTCGCTGCCCACGCCCTTCTCCCCCTCGGCCGCCGCGGGGACCACGGTCGCCGGCGGGGGCGCGGCGCCCTGTGCCTGCGCGTCGCCGCCCTGTGCTCCGTCCGCGCCCCCCTGTCCGGTCGCGGCGGAGGCTCCGGCCGATCCCGCGGTTCCGGCCGCCCCCACGGTTCCGGCCGTCCCCGCCCCGGCGGCGGCGCGGCCGCCCGGCGTGTCGTCCGCTCCCGCCGGACCCGGCAGGCTGATCGCGACCGCGACGGCGGTTCCCGTCACCGCCATGGCCGCTCCCGCCACCACCTTCCCCAGGTGACGGCGTGCTATTTCGTACACACTTCCCCCTCATTCCCCCTCTAGGTCTGCGGTCACCCGGTAGGACGGGGCGAAGTCCTAGGAGGTTGCGCCTCTTTCGGGCAGGATTCGGCCGAAGAACAGCTATAAAACCCGGACAGAAGAGGAAGAGTCGTATCCATGCAGGTCTGGCCGGGACAGGCGTACCCTCTGGGCGCCACCTATGACGGAGCGGGAACCAACTTCGCGGTCTTCTCGGAGGCCGCCCACAGGATCGAGCTGTGTCTGCTCCACGACGACGGCTCGGAGACGGCGGTGGAGCTGCGCGAGACCGACGCGTTCGTGCGGCACGCCTATCTGCCGGGTGTGATGCCCGGTCAGCGGTACGGGTTCCGGGTGCACGGCCCGTACGCCCCGGAGCGCGGGCTCCGCTGCAACGCGGCGAAGCTGCTCCTCGACCCCTACGCGCGCGCGGTGTCGGGACAGGTGAAGTGGGGCGAGGCGGTGTACGGCTATCCCTTCGGGAAGCCGGACGCGCGCAACGACCTGGACTCGGGTCCGCACACGATGACCTCGGTCGTGGTCAACCCGTACTTCGACTGGGGCGACGACCGGCGGCCGCGCACCGAGTACCACCACACGGTGATCTACGAGGCCCATGTGAAGGGCCTGACGATGCTCCATCCGGACCTGCCGGAGGAGCTGCGCGGGACGTACGCGGGTCTCGCGCACCCGTCGGTGATCGGGCACCTGAAGGAACTCGGCGTCACGGCGCTCGAACTGATGCCCGTTCACCAGTTCGTGAACGACCACAGGCTGGTCGACGCGGGGCTGTCCAACTACTGGGGCTACAACACGATCGGCTTCTTCGCCCCGCACAACGCCTACGCGTCCTGGGGCGACCGGGGCCAGCAGGTCCTGGAGTTCAAGTCGGCGGTGCGGGCGCTGCACCAGGCGGGCATCGAGGTCATCCTCGACGTGGTCTACAACCACACCGCCGAGGGCAACCACCTGGGCCCGACGCTCTCCATGCGGGGCCTGGACAATCCCTCGTACTACCGGCTCGCGGACGACCCCCGCTACTACATGGACACCACCGGTACGGGGAACTCGCTGCTCATGCGCTCCCCGCACGTGCTCCAGCTCATCATGGACAGCCTGCGGTACTGGGTGACCGAGATGCACGTGGACGGCTTCCGCTTCGACCTGGCGGCCACCCTGGCCCGCCAGTTCCACGAGGTGGACCGGCTGTCCTCGTTCTTCGACCTGGTGCAGCAGGACCCGGTGGTCAGCCAGGTGAAGCTGATCGCCGAGCCCTGGGACGTCGGCGAGGGCGGCTACCAGGTGGGCAACTTCCCACCGCTGTGGACCGAGTGGAACGGCAAGTACCGGGACTGCGTACGGGACCTGTGGCGGGGTGAACCGCGCACCCTCGCCGAGTTCGCCTCCCGGCTGACCGGCTCCTCCGACCTCTACCAGGACGACGGGCGGCGGCCGCTCGCCTCGGTCAACTTCGTCACCTGCCACGACGGCTTCACCCTGCGGGACCTCGTCTCGTACAACGACAAGCACAACGAGGCGAACGGCGAGGGCAACCGCGACGGCGAGAGCTACAACCGCTCCTGGAACTGCGGCGTGGAGGGCGAGAGCGAGGACGTCGGGATCGCCGAGCTGCGCGCCCGGCAGACCCGCAACTTCCTTGCCACCCTGATGCTTTCGCAGGGGGTGCCGATGCTCAGTCACGGCGACGAGTTCGGACGCACCCAGGGCGGCAACAACAACGCGTACTGCCAGGACAACGAGGTCTCCTGGGTGCGCTGGCCGAAGGAGAACAGCGAGGCCGAGGCCACGCTGCTCCGCTTCACCCGGGCGATGGTGCGGCTGCGCCGGGACCATCCGGTCTTCCGGCGCCGCCGCTTCTTCCACGGGCGACCGGTGGAGGGCACCCACGACGAGCTCACGGACATCGCCTGGTTCACGCCCGAGGGCGAGGAGATGACCTCCCGCGACTGGCAGGCGGCGCACGCCCAGGCGCTGACCGTCTTCCTCAACGGCAACGCCATCTCGGAGCCCGGCACCCAGGGCGAGCGGATCGCCGACGACTCCTTCCTGCTGATGTTCAACGCCTCGTCGAAGGAGCTGGAGTTCGCGGTCCCCGACAGCCACGGAACCCGCTGGCGCACGGTGGTGGACACCTCCGACCCGGAGGGCATGCCGCCGCAGGAGGGTCCGGAGCTCGTGGGCGGCGAGCGGGTGACCCTCGCGCCGCTCAGCCTGACCGTTCTGCGCCGGCCGGCCTGAGTTCCCGTACGGGACCGGGCACCGCCGCCCGTACCGTCCAGGACAGCAGCGCGCAGGCCACGGCCGCCCCCACCGCCACCGCGAAGGCGGCGGGGGCGCCGTGGCCTTCGGCGAGCCGCCCCGAGACGGCCAGCGCGAGGGCCTGACCGGCCACGATCCCGCTGGTGAGGAAGGCCATGGACTCGGCGAGCCGCGTGGCCGGCACGGTCCGTTCGGTGAGCCCGAAGACGGTGATCAGGTGCGGGGCGTAGGCGGCGCCGAGGACGACCACGACCGCGTACAGGGCGCCCAGGGAGCCGACGAACAGCAGCGGTACCGAGAGGACGACCAGCGCCGCGGTCGCCGCGCGCCAGCGGGTCGTCAGCCCGATCCGGGCGGGCACGGCCGCCATGGAGAGACCCACGGCGGCGCTCATCACCCCCATGGCCGCGTAGACGAGACCGGCCTGGGCGGGCGCGCCGAGCTCCTCGGTGAGTGCGGTGATCCCGGCCTGCGAAGCGCCGAACATGGCGCCCTGGAGGACCATCGTGCCGCGCAGGGCGTACGCGGATCCCGGCAGCCGCGTCCGTTCGGCGGCGCCCGTACGGGTGGACGCCGACGGCTCGTGAAGGGTGGCCCGCGCCGTCGGATGGAGGGCGAAGGCCGTACCGAAGACGGCGAGCAGGAGGGCAGCCAGGAGGAGCGCGGCCGCCGGGTGGGCGACGGCGGCGGCGAGGCCGACGAACGCCGGGCCGAGGACGAAGGACACCTCGTCGAGGGTGCCCTCGAAAGAGAGCACCGTGCCGACGGTCCGGTCGTCGGCTCCGGAGCGGCGGGCGAGGGCCACCGAGCGGGTCCGGGCGAGCGGCCCCACCTGCGGGACGGTCGCCCCGGCGAGCCCGCCGAGGACCATCAGCCAGGCCGTGGGGGCGTGGGCGAGCGCGGCGAGGACCAGGGCGGTGACGGCGACGGCGTTGGCGAGGGAGGCCGTGAGGACGACTCCGCGCTGGCCGTGCCGGTCGGTGAGGCGTCCGATGACCGGCCCGCCGAGGGTCTGCCCCGCCGCGAGCGCCCCGCCCGCAAGGCCTGCCGTGGCGAGGGAGCCGCTCGTCTCGGCGACCAGGAGCAGGCTGCCCAGCTGGCACATGGCGGTGGGCAGCCGGCCGAGGAAGGAGACGACGGGCAGGGCGGGGCCGAGCAGGGAGAGCGTGTCGCGATACATCCGGAGCATCGGGCGAACGTAACGCGATGCACACGAACGGGTGCATGAGGCGATGACACAGAAGCCCTCCCGCGGGGTACGTACGTTCGCATGACCTCCCTCCCGTCCGGCCCGACCTCCTTCCCGTCCGGTTCCGCCTCACCCCGTCCCGCGCTTCCCACCGCCACCTACCGGCTCCAGCTCCAGCCGGGGTTCCCGTTCGCGGCGGCCGAGCGGGCCGTGCCGCACCTCGCGGGCCTCGGGGTCTCGCACCTCCACCTCTCCCCCGTCCTGGAGGCGGTCCCC
Source organism: Streptomyces sp. NPDC056480 (assembly GCF_042795405.1). Classification (NCBI taxonomy): domain Bacteria; kingdom Bacillati; phylum Actinomycetota; class Actinomycetes; order Kitasatosporales; family Streptomycetaceae; genus Streptomyces; species Streptomyces sp. NPDC056480. Next base: position 45,097 of record NZ_JBHTSA010000067.1, read on the forward strand.
GGCTCGACCCACGGGTACGACGTCACCGACCACCGCTCCGTACGCGCCGAGCTCGGCGGCGAGGAGGGGCTGCGGGCCCTCGCCGCGACCGCGCGGGCCCACGGGCTCGGCCTCGTCGTCGACCTGGTGCCCAACCACATGGCGGCCTCCGCCCGGCACAACCACGCGCTGCGCGCCGTGCTCCGCGACGGCCCCGCCTCGCCGTACGCCCGCTGGTTCGACATCGACCGGTCCGCCGGGGACGGCCGGCTGCTGCTCCCGGTGCTGCCCGCGCGGCTCCCGGAGGTACGGGACCGGCTGCGGGTCGCGGACGGATCGCTGCACCTGGACGGACAGGACTTCCCGCTGCGGGCCGGCACGGAGGGGCTGCCGCTCGACGAGCTGCTCGACGCCCAGTGGTACCGGCTCGGCTGGTGGCGGCTCGCCCGCACCGAGCTCAACTACCGGCGCTTCTTCACGATCTCGGATCTGATCGGGGTACGCGTGGAGGACCCCGAGGTGTTCGGCGCGACCCACGCGAAGATCGTGGAACTGGTCCGGGACGGGGTGATCGAGGGGCTGCGGATCGACCACCCGGACGGACTCGCCGACCCGCAGGGCTACCTGGAGCAGCTCGCCGGGGCCACCGGCGGGCGCTGCTGGACCGTGGTGGAGAAGATCCTCACCGGTCCGGAGACCCTGCCCGCCGCCTGGCCGGTCGCCGGCACCACCGGGTACGACGCCCTGCGGCACGTCGACGGGGTGTTCACCGATCCGGTCGGCTGCCATGAACTGTCCGATCTCTACCGTGAGTTCGTCTGCCGAGCGGGCGACAGGGGCGGCCGCTGGGAGGCGACGGAGCGGCGGGCCGCGTACGAGGTGGTCGGCCACGACCTGGCCGCGGAGACGGCCGTCCTGACCCGGATCGCGGAGCGGATCTGCGCCGCCGATCCCGCCCTGCGGGACCATGCGCCCTGGGCGCTGCGCACCGCCGTCCGTGAACTCCTGGTCCGGGTCCCGGTCTACCGCCCGTACCGGACCGGCGGCGAGGAGGTGCTGACCCCGGAGGCGGCGCGCGGCGCGAAGGCGGCCTTCGCGGTGCCGGAGGAGGCCGCGGCGGTCGACCTCGTACGGGACCTGGCGCTCGGGACGCTCGGGGACGGACCCGAACACCGGGCGTTCCGGGCCCGGTTCGCGCAGACCTCGTCGGCTCTGCGGGCCAAGTCCGTGGAGGACACGGCCTTCTACCGGTACACCCCGCTGCTCTCGGCGAACGAGGTGGGCGGTGACGCGGGGCGCCCGGCGGTGCCGGTGGACGAGTTCCACGCGTACTGCCTGCGGATCTCACGGGACTGGCCGGGCACCGGCACCGTCCTGTCCACGCACGACACCAAGCGCAGCGCCGACGTCCGGGCCGCGATCGCGGTCCTGTCGCAGTGCCCGCAGGTGTGGGCGGATCTCCTCGGGGAGGTCGCGGGGGTGCCGGCGCCGGACCCGCACGTGGCCTGGACGGCCTGGCAGACCGCCTTCGGCCTCGGCACCCCGGACCCGGACCGGCTCGGCCCGGCGATCCTCAAGTCCGTACGGGAGGCGGGTCTCAGGACCAGCTGGACGGAGCCCGACACGGAGTACGAGCGGGCGGTGGAGGAGTTCGCGGCCGCCGGGCCCGGCCGCATCCCGCTCCGGGCGGCATCGGAGGCGGCCTTCGCCCTGGAGCCGCACATCCGGGCGCACGCGCTGGGCGCGCTCCTCACGCAGCTGACGATGCCGGGGGTGCCGGAGCTGTACCAGAACACGGAGCGGGAGTACCGGGCGCTGGTCGACCCGGACAACCGGGCCCCGTTCGCGGTCGGCCCGGACGACGACCACACGGCCCTGGTCCGGGCGGCGCTGCGGCTGCGGCGCGAGCGCCCCGCGGCCTTCGGCGCCCGGGGCGCGTACACGCCGCTCACGGCGGAGGGCCCGACGGCCGCCCACTGCCTGGCCTTCAGCCGCTCCGACGAGGTGATCACCGCCGTCACCCGGCTGCCGCTGCGCCTCTGGGAGGCGGGCGGCTGGCAGGACACGGAGCTGGTCCTCCCGGACGGCCGCTGGGGCGATGTCCTGGACGGCGTAAGGGAGTTCACCGGCGGGCCGGCGACGGAGCTGAAACTGGCGGAGCTGTTCGCGGAGCGGCCGGTGGCGCTGCTGGCACGTCTGCACGGCTGAGGGGCTGACGGACTGACGGGCGACGGAGTGACGGAGTGACGGACCGAGGGGCCCCGGGGTGAACCCCGGGGCCCCACGGAGGCTTGGGTGGGTCAGGTTCGGGTGGCTCGCGAGACCACGCACATGGTGTAAAAGGAGCCGTC